>CAZUNU010000173.1:0-5724 GCA_964622105.1 uncultured Sangeribacter sp.
ACCGTTTGTGGTGGAACAAAAACAGAGCAAGTTGCAAAGCTTACAACACATACTTGGAATAATGGCATAGTAACGACGCAACCTACGTGTAAAGATTACGGCGTAAAGACTTATACTTGCACTGTTTGCAGCGAAACAAAAACCGAGCAAGTCGCAAAGCTTACAACACATACATATAATGATTGGATTTCAATCGATGAAGATTGCCATAAACACTCCTGTACTGTTTGCGGTGAAGAAGAAACTGTTGCGCACGATTTTACAATCAGTACATGCGTTTGCGGAAAAGTAAATTGGACAAATGGCTTGAAATTTGAGTTAAATAGCGACCAAGCAAGTTATGCTGTTTATGTCGGCACGGCAACCGAAAATGAAATAATTATACCGTCGGAATACAATGGTTCCCCTGTTACAAGTATAGGTGCATCTGCGTTTTATGGTTGCAGTAATCTAACGAGCATAGCTATACCAAGTAGCTTGACAAGCATAGGTGCTTCTGCGTTTAGAGGTTGCAGTTCTATTACGAGCATAACTATACCAAACAGCGTAACGAGTATCGGTTCTTATGCGTTCTATGATTGTAGTTCAATTGTTAGTATAGAAATACCAAGTGGCGTGACAAGTATTAGCAATTATGCATTCAGCGGTTGCAGTAATCTAACGAGCATAACTATACCAAGTAGCTTGACAAGCATAGGTGCTTCTGCGTTTAGAGGTTGCAGTAATTTAACGAGCATAACTATACCAAACAGCGTAACGAGTATCGGTTCTTATGCGTTCTATGATTGTAGTTCAATTGTTAGTATAGAAATACCAAATGGCGTGACAAGTATTAGCAATTATACATTCAGCGGTTGTAGTAATCTAACGAGCATAACTATACCAAACAGCGTAACGAGTATCGGTTCTTATGCGTTTTATGATTGCAGTTCAATTGTGAGTATAGAAATGCCGAGCGGTGTGACAAGTATTGGTTCTTTTGCGTTCAGCGAGTGCAGTTCTATTACGAGCATAACGATACCGAGCGGCGTAACTAAAATCGATGACTATGCGTTCTATCGTTGCAGTTCTCTTACAAGCATAACCATACAAAACGGTGTGAAGCTTATTGGGTATAGGATGTTCAGTGATTGTAGTAATCTTACGAACATAACGCTACCGAGTAGTGTAACAAGTATCGGCGGTGGTGCGTTCCAAAGTTGCAGTTCTCTTAAAAGCATAACGTTACCGAATAGTGTAATAAGTATCGGTAATGGTGCGTTCCAAAGTTGCAGTTCTCTTAAAAGCATAACGTTACCAATTGGTGTTACAAGTATCGAAAGTAGTACATTCTCTGGTTGTAGCTCGCTTACAAGTATAACGCTACCGAGCAGTGTAACAAGTATCGGCGGTGGTGCGTTCCAAAGTTGTAGCTCGCTTACAAGTATAACGCTACCGAGCAGCGTGACAAGCATCGGTTCTTATGCGTTCTATAATTGTAGTTCAATTGTGAGTATAGAAATACCAAATGGCGTGACAATTATCGAGGAATATACTTTCCAAAATTGTAGCTCTCTTACGAGTATAAAGATGGATGGTGTATCAAGTATTGGATATTATGCTTTCTATGGTTGTAGCTCGCTTATGAACATAACGCTACCGAGCAGTGTAACAAGCATCGGTTCTTATGCGTTCCGTGACTGTATTTCTCTTACGAGTATTATAATCGGCAGTGGCGTAACGAATATCAGTGATACTGCATTCGACAATTGCTGCTCACTTTCGGGTATAACTGTAAACGAAAATAATACAATGTATGCGAGCCAAGACGGTATATTGTATGACAAAGCAAAAACTCAAATTATATATGTTCCATTGGCAATTTCGGGAGCAATAACCATATCAGACAGCTTAAAGGATATAGATATTAGCATATTTAGATATTGTAGTAATTTGACAAGTATAACGGTAGATAATAGCAACCCGAATTATTCAAGTCAAGACGGTATCCTATATAATAAGACTAAAACAGAACTTATTTTAGTACCGCAATCTAAATCTGGTGCGGTTACGATACCTGATAGCGTAACAAGTATCATTTTTGGTGCGTTTAGAGATTGCAATTTAATCACGAGCATAACGCTACCGTTTGTGGGAGCAAGTAAAGATGGAACGAGCGATACACACTTGGGCTATATTTTTGGAGCAGGTCGGTATGATTTTAATTCAACCTATGTTCCTTCATCGCTAAAAGCTGTGATTGTTACAGGCGGCACAAGTATTGGCTCTAATGCGTTCTATGATTGTAAATTCCTTACGAGTATAGTTATTCCCGAGAGTGTAACTTTTATTGGTTATGCGGCATTTTGTGGGTGTAGTTCCATAACAAGCATAGAAATACCGAGCAATGTGACAAGTATCGAGTATAATACGTTCTATAATTGTAGTAGTTTAACGAGTATAACGATACCGAGCAAAGTAACAAGTATCGATGGAGGCGCATTCTCTTATTGTAGCAAATTAACGAGCATAACGATACCTAATAGAGTAACAAGTATCGGTATGCAGGCGTTCAATGCTTGTAGTTCACTTACGAGCATTACGATACCTGACAGCGTAACGTCTATCGGAGAGGAAGCTTTCAAATTTTGCAGTGGACTTACGAACGTAACGATTGGAAATGGTGTAAAATCTATCGGCACATGGGCGTTTTATCAATGTTATCGTATAACTGATTTAACTATAGGTAGCGGTATATCCAATTTAAGCGGTAACCCTTTTATGGATTGTATTGGTATAGTTAGAATTTACTATACAGGCAATATAGCGGGTTGGTGCAGAATGAGCGGACTTGCATATTTAATGAAGTCAGGGCGTACTTTGTACATAAATGGAAACGAGTTAACGGGACAACTTGTCATTCCTGACGGCGTTACTTCTATCGGTGCTTCTGCGTTCTCTTATTGTACGGGTATTACAAGCGTAGTTATCCCTAACAGTGTTACCGCTATTGGCAGTGGGGCATTTGATGGCTGCAGTAAATTGACAAGCGCAACTTTTGCCGATCCAAATGGATGGTATTTTGATGATACACCTAATATGAGTTATCCGAGAAGTTTCGGTGACGATTTGAAGCAATCATCTCTGGCTGCGACATATTTAAGTTCGTGGTGGTGTAATTATTATTGGTGGAAACAGAATTGAAACCAAATTTATTTCAGAGAAGGCAATATAGCTTATTCATTATTAAATCTTTAATGTTTAATTAATAAAAACAGCCGAGAATCCGTTAAGGAATCTCGGCTGTTAAGTTTAGATTAGATGAGTGTCGTGTACCACTCCCAAACTTCTTTTAAATATTCCCATATATTTATTCCTTCCGCTAAATATATGCAACAAAGTTCAATTACAAGTATCAAAAAAAGAAGTGAAATGCCGACTAATATAAACTTTAATACCCATTTTATATCGGTGCGTAATGGAATATCGTCGGGTAATTTTTTATACTTCTTTACATAGTTAATCATTAGTATAGTACAAGCAATAAAGACGCAAATAGCAACGCTTAATATACAGGCTGCAACAATTCTTAAAGTGTCATTTTCATTATTATTTCCATAAATACTTGTTGGGTTTTTTGACGAACAGAAAACGAAATAGAAATCGCCGTTCACGTTCTGGGCGGTATATGTGTAGTCATTTTCCTTTTTAATCTCTGCGTTGCTTTCTATAACAAATGGCAAGCTGCTGTTAAGTTCAATAGTATAATCAATGCTATAATTACCCGTTGCGGTAACTTCGGTCATATAAATTGAAGGGGTAAAGCTGCTGTTTTTTTGTGCGTCCACGCTCATTGAATATTCGATAGTGCAAGACGGTTGAACTTCTATTTTATAGGCAATTAAACGCAGCCGAGTATAGCTATGTAAAAAGTAATCGAAAAAGTCATAGTTGGTATTGCTTGCTAATGCTTGCTTGGTGATGGCGTATAAAAAGTCGGGTGCAGCCGTTCCGAGCGGTTCAAAATAATCTTCAAGTTTTACAAGGTATTTGTCTATATATTCCTTAATTGTAACGGTTTCTTTTGTAATTTCAGCACTGCTGCTAAACTCGGAACAGTCGCCGTTTAAGATAAATATTTCATACGGAATATCTGTTTGGGCGTTATTTACATTATAGGTATGATGCCTGTCGTTCCCATTTTCTGAATAGTTATTGGTTAGTCTGTAAATATAGTTTTGATTTTCAAGCATTGTGAAGTCTATCGTAAAACTTTCGCTATTTGAATTAAGAGTGTAAATCGTACCTGTCATTTCTCCGATATCGGTTGTATAAAATTCATAGTTCAGTCTATCGGTAAAAAGGCTATAAGGCTCGCCGTAACAAATTTTGCCTTCCACGTCAATATCTATCTGGGGAATATTAAAAGCGTCGGCAATAAACGGTATATACAAAGTTACATTTTCGTTATTTGTGTTTATTGTATATTTAGAGTGTTGAATTGCTTGTCCGTTTTCGTCGATAACATATTTTACCTTACCGTGAATATGGGCGGTTTGATTATCACAGTATAGCCCGAAAGCCGGTATAGGGTTCTCAAAGGTCATAGCGTTCGCCGTAGTAGCTGAAAACGGTATTGTAAGCGCAAGAAAAATTGTAAGAAATATAGTTGATAGTTTTACTTTATTTCGCATAGGTCAATTAACTCGATAATTTTATTTTTACTTTTGGCGTACTTTATTGTGTACCACGTTCCGCCTTTTTCTATGCCGTTAAACGCAGCAATAACCACGTTACTTTTATCTACCATATAGCGGTTACGCTTTAACATACATTCTGGGGTGTAACGCACTGAAATAAGGTTCACACTATCGGCACGGGCTAATAAGCTGTTATATCTTAATTTGTCTGCTTCCGACCATTTAAGCGTTTGGTTCTGGCAAGGTATGGCACACTCCAACGAAAAGGGGTAATGTTCTGTATCTCGCAAGTCTAACACAATTTCGGCAAAATCTAAATCTACGCCTATTGCCATTCCTGAAATAAAGTGTGTTGCGCCGTATTCACGGTAGGCAAGTATAATCCTATGTTTTAATTGTTCTAAAAAGGCTTTGTGTTTAGGTTCGTCAATCCCGTATTTAAACGGAAAGCCTTTCGGTCTGTGTCCTGTACAACAACAAGTTTGATAATTCATTTAATCCCCCTAATTAGAACTGTTTTATTGTGTTTTTATGTCAACTCTCAATGGTATAAATTGAGCATATATGTGAATTATATCATATATTCGTTGAATTACAATCAATTTTTACCATAAATAGTAGGCACTTGCCTAAAAATACTAACTTACAATGGTTGTAACGGAGGGAGTTATGAATAAGAACGTTACACCTGCAAGAAAGTTTTTGATTGATAGATTAGGTATGATGAGAGCAAGGGCGGGTTTGTCGGCAAGAGAATTGTCTGGACAAATAGGAAAATCCAAAGCGTATATAGCCAAGTTTGATAACGGTGATTTGGCTATGCCGTCAGAAGTGTTGCTTGATGCAATACAAGCCTGTGGCTCAACTCCAGAAGAATTTTTCTTTGAGGATATTTCTAACTTCAAGGAAGCGAAAGAATTATTTGAAATATATAAGGTTTTAAGTTCTGAAAATAAAGCAAGAGTTATAGATTTGATGAAAAATTTGAAGTAACATAAAAAAAGCCCAGAATCCGTAAGGACTCCGGGCTTTTTAGTTTTATGAT
>CAZUNU010000174.1:0-5626 GCA_964622105.1 uncultured Sangeribacter sp.
AGGAGTGTGTGGAGGCTATCAAGAAAGACTTCGAGACAGCCCGTAAATATATCCCTACTGAATATGGCGAGGCTTACTTCTCAGAATTACACCAGATGTATCCCGGTGCAAGCGATAATAACCTACGTCGTGTGTTTGGCGATAAGTTTCAGGGTCGTGTCAGCGGTCGCATTATCCAGGGCTTCCTTTCCCGTCTCACTCTCATGTCGGCCAGCGATGCTTTTAGCCAGAGCGGCGTGACCTGGGAAGAGGCTGCAAATGCAGCGGCTGCGCTTATCAACCGTAACGGTACCCTCATGGAAGTGCCGGCCGACGGTGGATCATGGTATTGCGATCCCGAGATCAAGAACCTCGGCGACTGGGAGTGTCCTCCGGAGATTCTCTGGAGAGATGTTCAAGGCAACAGCACATCTCTTGAGGAGGAAAACTTCCCCCCGACTCTTTATGGCAGCGGTCGCATGAATCCTACCCAGAACCTTGTGGATGCTTTCCCGATGTCAAACGGTTATCCTATCTCCGATCCACGCTCGGAGTATGATCCTGCAAATCCCTATGCTGACCGTGACCCGCGTCTCGCCATGTATATCATCTATAACGGTGCGCCTGCCGGCAGCAGCAACAAGGCTATCAGCACTCTTGGCCGCGACACCAACGACGGTATTGACATGACCAGTACTTCTACCCGTACCGGCTACTATATGAAGAAGCACCTCAACATGAGCGTAAACTGCGATCCCAGCAACAAAGTCCAGCAGGCTCATTACACCGCACGTATGCGTTACACTGAGTTCCTTCTCAACTATGCTGAGGCAGCCAACGAGGCATGGGGCCCGACAGGCACAGGAAGCAATAACTTCTCTGCCTACGACGTTATCAAGGAGATACGTATCCGTGCCGGCATCGGTTATGAGAATGGAGACGCTTACCTCGAAAGCTGCAAGGGCAGCAAGGAGACAATGCGTGAGCTTATCCGCAACGAGCGCCGTCTTGAGCTTTGCTTCGAGGGCTTCCGCTTCTATGATCTCCGCCGCTGGAACGTAAGTCTTGCCCAGCTTAACGAGACTGCAAAAGGTATCCACCTTGACAACGGTGTCTACACTCCCTTCGATGTTGAGACCCGTAATTACAAGGACTTCATGATCTACTGTCCTATTCCTTATTCAGAGACATTGAAATTCTCCAACCTGCAGCAGAACGCCGGCTGGTGATGACTGATGTCAAACCAACAAAAAACTCACTATCCAATGAAAAAATCGATTTTCTCATTAATAGCCTTGGGCGCGGTGCTTACAGGATGCAAGAACAGCGATATTGATTTTCCTGATTATGACTACCAGACCATCTATTTCGCGACTCAGACTCCTGTGCGCACCATCACCCTCGGCGAGGAGACCTATGCAGACAACAGCCTCGACAATGAACATGCATTCATGGTGAAAGCCACTCTGGGCGGTGTAAACAAGAACCGTAAGAACCATACTGTAAAGTTCAGAATCGACAATTCCCTCTGCGACCGTATCCTTTTCAGCGACGGCAGGGAGGTAAAACCCCTTCCTGAGTCATACTACACCATCACTACTGACCAGATCACCATCAAGAAGGGCGAAGTGCTCGGCGGATTCCGCGTAGATCTCACCGATGCTTATTTCGCTGATCCGACAAGTGTTGACCTCACTTATGTGCTCCCTGTGGTGCTGACCAATTCGGCTGATTCAATCCTGGTAGGCAAGGCCAAAGACGGCGTGCTTGATCCTGATCGCCTGAAAATTAGCGACTGGCAGACATCATGTGAACCCAAAGACTATGTGCTCTATGCCGTGACTTACAAGAATAAATACCACGGCTGCTGGCTGAGCCAGGGTACAGACAACGTGAATGATAACGGCACTACCTCCACTGTGAACCGTAAACCGGGTCTCTGGGAGAACGCCACCTTGCGTTACCTGACCACCAAGAGCCTTAGCCGCGCGGTATATAGCCATGAGTTTGACGTACCCATCACTTTGGCAGATGGCTCGAAGGGTGAGACTCACCTTGTATGTGATCTTCTCATCGATATCGACAGCAACGGCAATGCCACTGTATCTACAGAGACTCCCGGCTGCACTGCCTCCGGCAACGGTAACTGGACAGAACATGGAGCAAAGAAAGCTTGGGGCGATGCTGACCGTGACGACCTGAAGCTCAACTATAAGTTCCGCATCGAATATGTAGTGAATGAGGCTACCGGCGAGAAGGGCTTCTATGAGGTGTCTTCAGATGAGGAACTCGTAATGCGCGACCGTCAGAATAAATTTGAGACTTTCTCTTACATTTTGAAATAACCCTACGAAATGAGACAATTATATAAATTGGCGGCTTTAGGCCTCACCGGACTCTTCCTTACAGGTTGCGCCGATACCTCTATCGACTACTATCCGGTAGAAAAGCCTCAGCATATCGCCGACTTTGAATACCTCGACGCCTATATGCCGCTCAAGGAATACATCGACCGTGCGGCTCATCCGGGCTTCCTCCTTGGATCCGGTGTAAGCGCCTCCGACTATATCAACAAGGGCCTCGTTTACCGAATGACCAACTCCAACTTCGACCAGATCACCGCAGGCAACGAAATGAAGTATGCCTCTATCGTGGCTGACAACGGCAACATGAACTTCGAGACAGTCTCGAAGTTCGTGGAGGTGGCCCGCGAGGCAGGCATATCCATCTACGGCCACACTCTCTGCTGGCATGAGCAGCAGAACGTGAAATGGCTCAACAGCCTCATCGCCGACAGAGAGATCGAGGTTGATCCCGATGCCCGCGACTTGGTGGAAGACTTCGTCCAGAACTACAACATGGATAAGTTCCCCTATTACGTCATGGGTTATGAACCGGAGATCATTGACGGTGTGCTGACAGTGCCTGTTTATCCCGAGGGATGGTATCAGTTCTTCGTGATGGACGGCCTCCAGTTCAAACCCGATACTGAGTACACAGTGACAGCCCGCATCAAAGGTTCCGAGCCGGGTCAGCTCAACGTGCAGCTCGGCGACTGGAGCAATCTTGAAGCCAAGACAATGTCGTTTACAGATGAATGGGAGGAGCAGAGCGTGACATTCTCTTCCATCAAGGCAGCATCCGGCTTCAGCGTATTCCAGCCCGGCACTTATCCCGGCAAACTTGAGATCGATTGGGTGAAGCTCACTCACTCTGAGGTGCCCGTAATGGAGATTCCTATTTCCCTGATTTCAGGCGGTGATGCCGACCAGGGTGAAACTGACAATCTTCTCGCCCGCGAACCCGGCAAGGCGGATGTGGCAGCCAGAGTGGTTGACGATCCGGCCGGAACAGGCAAAGTGTTTGAGAGCCCCTACAACGCCAACCCCGGCACAGAGTGGGATTCACAGTTCTTCATCAAATCTAACGAGCCTCTTGAGGAGGGCACAAAGATTCACGTGAAGTTCCGTTACCGCACTACTGATGCCCGCGGAATCGACACACAGGCTCACGGCGCTCCGGGCAGCTACCACCACTGGTCATTCATCGGCACCCTGAACGCCACCACAGACTGGCAGGTGCATGAATACACCGGCACTATCTCCGCTGAGCAGGCAGGCAGCGAGGGCTGCAGCTCTATCGCCTTCAACCTCTGTAAGGCTGCTTCCGCCGGATCGCTCTACGTAGACGATGTAGTGTTTGAGAAGCTTATCAGCGCCAACTCAATTCCGCTCACTCCGGAAGAAAAGTATGACATCCTCGAAGCTGAGATGGAGCGTTGGGTGAAAGGCATGATGGAGGCCACTCAGGGTTATGTCAGTGCATGGGATGTAGTAAATGAGGCAATCTCTGGTGGACCGTGGGGACAGCGCTACGATCTGCAGCATGCGGCCACATCTGATAATCCATCCAACAAGTTCTTCTGGCAGGATTACTTGGGCGATAACTTCGTACGTATCCCCGTGAAGTATGCACGTCAGTATTTCGCTGAGAATGGCGGAAATCCCGAGGATCTCAAGCTCTTCATCAACGACTATAACCTTGAGAGCGACTGGGACGACAACCAGAAGCTGAAGAGCCTCATCAGCTGGATCGAGCAGTGGGAGAGCGACGGCGTGACAAAGATCGACGGTATCGGCAGCCAGATGCACATCAGCTACTATATGAATCCTCAGACTCAGAAGAGCAAGGAAGACCACATCGTGAAGATGCTTGAGCTCATGGCCGCCACAGGCAAGCTCGTGCGCATCACAGAGCTCGACATGGGTCTTGTAGATGAGAACGGAAATGCTGTACCGACAGATGAAGTTACACTCGAGCAGCACAAGCTCATGGGCGACCACTACAAATGGATCATCCAGAAGTATTTCGAGATCGTGCCTGTAGCTCAGCAGTATGGCATCTGCCAGTGGGCTCAGACCGACAGCCCGACCAACAGCGGATGGCGTGCTGACAGCCCCATCGGTCTCTGGACACTCGGCAATCAGCGCAAGCCTACCTACGGCGGTTTCTGCGAAGGTCTTTCCGGCAAATAATCCGCCTGCCTTTCAATATGAGAATTCGGTCGAACAGACCTTTTCAAATGGATCGATAAAATTGGCTCCGGGGTCAGATCGCTGGCTCCGGAGTTTTTACTACCACCTTTCATTTAAAATAACATCAAGGTTAAATTAACAATGAGGTTTCCTTAAACCTCATTCTCATTCCTTAAAACATTACCGAAAGATGAAGAAATTATTTCTGCTGACCTGCATAGCGCTCTCGGCTCTATCAGCCTCGGCTCTCGTGGAGCCAAAAGAGGGAACGCCGGCTTCAACCAACATACCCGAGGCTGCTTATCCCTGTGTGAGCGCTGATTCCCGCGCCACATTCCGCATCCATGCTCCGGAGGCGAAAGATGTGAAAGTTGACATATGCGGAAAGAAATACGACATGACCCGTGCTGAAGACGGCACATGGATGGCCACAACGGATCCTCTCGTGAAGGGATTCCATTATTATTTCCTGCTTATTGACGGAGTTGCCGTGAATGATCCAGCTTCGGAGACTTTTTACGGCTGCGGACGTCTGGCCTCAGGCATAGAGATTCCGGAGGACGCACAGACTGCCGCCTACTATACTTTCAACAAGGATATACCCCACGGCCAGGTCAGGGAATGTAAATACTGGTCGGATACGGAGGGAAATGAACGCAGATGTTTTGTCTACACCCCGGCTGAGTATGAGGTGAAGCCCGATGCAGAATATCCGGTGCTCTATCTTCAGCACGGCATGGGTGAGGATGAGCGCGGATGGCATACTCAGGGCATGATGGCCAATATCATGGATAACGCCATTGCCTCCGGACAGGCTGTGCCGATGATTGTGGTGATGGACAACGGTAACTGTGACTATATTTTCGGAGCGCGCCCGGGCGAGACTCACGCCACTTTCGGGGCATCCTTCACGCCTGTTATGCTGAATGATCTGATTCCTTATGTGGAGAATACGTTCCGTGTCAAGACTGACCGCGACAACCGAGCAATGGCAGGCCTTTCATGGGGTGGACACGAGACTCTCGAGATCACTCTCCGTAATCTTGATAAATTCTCGCAGATCGGTTCTTTCAGTGGTGCCTTGTTCTTCCTCCAGAACGGTCTGGAGAATG
>CAZUNU010000175.1:0-5559 GCA_964622105.1 uncultured Sangeribacter sp.
CCCCCAACCCTATGGTGGGGGCTGTTGTCGTAGCCGACGGACGTATCATCGGCGAAGGCTTTCACCGCACATACGGTGGCCCTCATGCCGAGGTGAATGCCATACGTTCCGTAAAGGAGGAAGACCGCCATCTTCTCAAGGAGTCTACAATCTACGTAACTCTCGAACCCTGCTCCCACTATGGCAAGACTCCCCCTTGCGCGAAACTCATTGTCGACACGGGTATTCCACGCGTCGTTGTTGGTGCGCCTGACCCAAACCCGTTGGTTGCAGGTCGCGGAATAACCATGCTTCGGGAAGCAGGCATCGAGGTGCTGGAAAATGTGCTATTGCAAGAGTGTCTTGACATCAACCGCCGATTCATGACCGCACAGGTGAATCCGCGCCCCTGGATACTTCTTAAATGGGCTGCGAGCGCCGACGGCTTCATGGCCGCTCTTGATGAGAATGGGTATCCCCGACCTGTGAAGTTTTCCAATCCCCTTTCCGGAGTATGGATGCATCGCGAGCGGGCACGCAATCAGGCTATCATGGTGGGCACGAACACAAAACGGATTGATTCACCGCGCCTTGACGTAAGATACTGGGCAGGCCACAATCCGGAAAAAATCGATTGTCCACACTCAGCCGATCTCCATGCCCTCATGGCCGATGTGCGTAAGCGCAACATCAATTCCATTATGATTGAAGGAGGCCCGACGCTTCTGCAAAGCTTCATAAATGAAGGTCTGTATGATGAAATTCGCATCGAGACAACCCCTGTTGCTCTCGGCTCAGGTCTTCCTCAACCCCGCCTCCCGGAAGGATTGGAATTGGATAGCCAGGAGGTATGTCGTGGAAATATAATCACCCGATTCAGACGTTAAAAAGCCCTAAAAAACACTTATTTGTTAAAATAGGGAGCTTTTCTGCTCATTTTTTCACCAAGAAATACTAATTTTGCAGATTGTAATAAGTGTGGTGCACACTCCGTCACGTCAGTTACGGACTTTTCCACATTCTAACCAATGTCTACAATAGTGAAAAAATCACTTTTCAAAAGAACTACTCTTCTGGTCCCTGCAGCCCTCATGCTGCTCGGATCAGCCACTTCGTGCAACGAGAAATCCAAGGAAACGGATGAAATTGCCGTGACGGTTTCCACCGTAGCTATCAAAAGCTTCACCCTGAAAGCCGATACAAAGATTCTCTCGGATCTCGATTCAGTGTTTTTCTCGATCGATCTTGACGAAGGTGTGATTTTCAATGCTGACTCTCTACCGCTCGGCACCGATGTGTCGCGCCTCATCCCGGTCATCACTTTCATGACTACTGTCACGAAAGCCGAGATTGTAATGAGCGAGGATGGAAAAGAAGATGTAACGGTTAACTATCTCACCAACTCTTCCGACAGTATCGACTTCACGAAAAATGTGAAACTTAACGTCACTGCTTACGATCAGACCACCAACTACACATATGATCTTAAGGTAAACGTTCATACCCAGAAGCCCGATTCACTTATGTGGGATCGTCTCGCCGTTGCATCGCTGCCTTCACGCAATGCCACTCCTCGCCGTCAACACACAGTCTACTCCGGAGAAGAGGCAATTTCTTTGATTGAGGAAGCCGATGGGTCTCTCACTCTGTCAAAATCTGCTGACCTCTTCAAAGGCGATTGGACTAAAACGGAGGTTAACCTCGGGTTCACTCCCGACGTAGCATCCTTTGCAGCGACTTCCGATGCACTTTGGGTGCTCGATACGGATGGTAATCTGATGACTTCTACCGATGGAATCTCATGGAGCTCCACAGGCGAGAAATGGAACACAGTGATCGGCACCTATCTTGAATCCATATTAGGGGTGAAGCAAGCTGCCGATGGCCTCACTTTCTGTCATTACCCGGCCGATGATCGTATCGCAGATTCAACTCCTCCGGCTGAGTTCCCGATGACAGGTCGCAGCTCATTCGTAACAATATATTCCAAGTGGGCAGAAATGCCTACCGCATTCTTTGTTGGCGGTGTAAAGCCGGATGGCACACTCTCCAATGCCACATGGGCTTTCGACGGTTCGGTTTGGACCACCATTGATGATATTGCCGGCCCGGCAGTGGAATCTCCCACTCTCGTGAGCTATGTCAACAACCGGCGCCAGTCAGATATCTTCCATTCCTACGATGCTGATGCGTGGCTTCTCATCGGCGGCCGCTCGGCCGACGGATCTTTCAACAACACTGTCTACTATTCCTACGACAACGGCATAACCTGGCGAGAAGGCTCATCGCTCATGCAGCTGCCGGATTATATACCGCACGTGGCCGCAGCCGACGGAATAGTGATGGCCACACCTCTCTCAGCCGATCTTTCCGACTATTGGAAGACCACTCCCTCCACCAAGGTCGGGAGATGGCTCAAGCCCGAATATACCATTGATGGATACGACATTACATGGCAATGCCCCTATATCTATCTGATCGGTGGATATACGGCTGACGGTAGTCTCTCTGACTCCATCTGGAGAGGTGTGATGGCAAAACTCGCCTTTACTCCAATCTTCTGATGAAAAGATTCCTCCTTGCCGCTCTCCTACTGTTTACAGCGGTTTTTGCCGCCGAGGCACAGGAAGACTATCGGTTTGATGCCGGAGGAGGCTTAGGTATGACCGGCTATCTCGGCGATGCCAACACCTCCAACCTTTGGTCGTCTCCTTCATGGGACCTTGAACTCCTGCTCAGGTATATTGCAAATCCGAGGTGGGCATTCAAGTCAAACTTCTATATCGGAAGTCTCTCGGGAAATTCAGCAAAGATGACCAACGTCTTTCCCGACGACCAGAACTATAGATTCTCAACCACTTTCTATGAGCTTGGAGAATTGGCTGAATTCAATTTCTTCAACTATGGAATGGGAGAATCTTATAGGAAACTAAAAAGATTCTCACCCTACATCACCGCCGGACTCGGGGTGACCGCCTGGAATGTCGATGGCAAGTTCGGAGCGGCGCTCAATATCCCGATAGGGTTCGGAGTGAAATACAAACCCTCCAGGAGGCTCAATCTCGGTGTGGAGTTCCTGATGAAAAAGACATTCACCGACCGTCTTGATGGCGCACATCTCGATGACCCCGTCGGAATCGAAAGTTCTTTTATCAAAAACACCGACTGGTATTCTACCCTCACTTTCACAGTGAGCTACGAATTCAGCAAACGTTGTGCCACATGCAACTACAAAGACTGATCTACAATGGACGAACTGCAGAAGAAAATAGCATCGCTTGACAAGGACCGAATTCCGGTGCATGTCGCAATGATTATGGATGGCAACGGCCGCTGGGCTAAACGTAAAGGTTTCCAGCGCTCCGACGGCCATGCCGAAGGTGTGTCCACAGTGCACCGTGTCACCAAAATGTCGTCTGATCTCGGGATCAAATATCTAACCCTTTATGCATTTTCTACTGAAAACTGGAACCGTCCCCAGGCAGAGGTAGACACTCTTATGTATCTGATTGGATGGGCTATTGAAAGAGAGCTTCCGGAGTTGCTGCAGAATAACGTGCGCATCCACCTTCTCGGCGACATCGAGCGTATCCCCGAGGAGCCGCGCCAGCGACTTTTCTACGCCCGCGACACTACGGCTCATTGCACCGGTCTGCAGCTCAACATGTGTCTCAGCTATTCTTCCCGTTGGGAGATAACCGAGGCTGCCCGTCAGCTTGCCCGACTCGCAGCTGAAGGGAAAATCAATCCAGATTCTATTTCGGAGCAGGATTTCTCCAATCATCTCACCACTGCAGGAATTCCTGATCCCGATCTCCTTATACGCACAGGAGGCGAGGAAAGAATTTCCAACTACCTTCTGTGGCAGATAGCTTACAGCGAGCTATATTTCACACCTGTGCTTTGGCCAGACTTCACTAATGAGGAATACGTTGACGCTATCCTCGATTTCCAGAACCGCGAGCGTCGTTTCGGCAAAACGAGCGAGCAAGTGCAGAACAACGAATAACACTTTTTCAGAATGAACAATCTGTCGAAGATTTCATTAATTTCTATGCTGATGGCAGGATCGTCTGTCTTGGCCGCAAATGCCCAGGATCCGGGCATAGCCAACGACACTATCTATAATCCCGACATCATATACTCCCCCATACCCCGCTCGTATGAGATAGCCGGCATCAATGTTGAAGGTATCAACCACGTCGACGATTATATCATCATCGCCAACTCCGGACTTTCTGTCGGAGAGAGGGTTGACGTTCCCGGCGATGCCCTCACCAACGCCACTAAACGTTTGTGGCGTCAAGGTCTGTATTCCAAAGTCAACATCACGGCCGACAAAATGCTCGGCGACAAAGTTTGGCTCACAATCCACCTGCGCCAGCAGCCCCGCATGTCGGAGATGAAGTTCACCGGTGCCAAAGGTGGAGAAAAGAAAGACATCACCGAGCGCCTCGGTATGGTGCCCGGCCAGCAGATCACACCCAACATCGTAGCCCGTGCCACCCAGATCATCAAAGACTATTACGGAGGCAAAGGTTTCAAGAACGCTGTGGTCAATATCCGTCAGGTGCCCGATATCTCAAATGAGAACCAGGTGATTCTTGATGTCAACATCGACCGCCACAACAAAGTGAAGGTCCATAAAATCTATATTGACGGCAATGAGGTGCTCTCCGACCGCAAGGTGAAGAACGCCATGAAGAAGACCAATGAGAATGGCAACCTTCTCAATCTCTTCAAGCAGAAAAAATTCGTTGATTCTGACTATGCCGACGACTTGAACCGTATCATTCAGAAATACAACGAGCTCGGCTACCGCGATGCACGTATCCTTTCCGACAGTGTGGTCCGTTATGACGACAAGACCGTAGACGTCTACATCGATGTGGAAGAGGGTAAGAAATATTACATCAGTGATATCAACTGGGTGGGCAACACCGTCTACCCTACCGAGACTCTTAACGCAGTGCTCGGCATGTACCCGGGTGACGTCTACAACCAGAAGCTCCTTGAGAAGCGTACCCGCGAGGATGACGATGCCGTCAGCAACCTTTACCTCGACAACGGTTACCTCTTCTTCTCACTCGTGCCTATCGAGGAGAATATCGAGGGCGACAGCATTGCCCTTCAGATGCGCGTGATCGAGGGTCCGCAAGCGCGTATCAACAAGATCGTGATCAACGGCAATGACCAGCTTTTCGAGAAAGTCATCCGTCGTGACCTCCGTATCCGTCCCGGCGACCTCTTCTCCAAGCGCGACCTCATGCAGTCGGCCCGTGAAATCGCAGCATCCGGCCACTTCAACCCGGAGACAATGGATATCCAGCCCGAACCGGATGAATCAAACGGAACTGTCGACATCGTGTTCGGCCTCGAAAGTAAAGCCAACGACAAGGTGCAGCTTTCATTCGGCTGGGGACAGAGCGGTGTCACCGGTCAGGTAGCCCTGTCGTTCTCCAACTTCTCTATCAAGAATCTCTTCAATCCCGGTTCTTACCGAGGCATCATCCCGCGTGGCGACGGCCAGACATTCTCAATTTCCGCCCAGACCAATGCGAAGTACTATCAGAGCTACAG
>CAZUNU010000176.1:0-5491 GCA_964622105.1 uncultured Sangeribacter sp.
TCTTGACGCCGATCGGTTTAAAGGTGTCCTCATCGAGAGTAGAGGCCCTGACGATGTCACTTAATCTATTTGCATTTGAAGGCTACTAAGCTGTTGTCTTTTGACTGTATGTAAATAGTATCGCCAACAAGAGCACTGGGTGTATAATACTCCTGGGTGTCGTCATGGTAAGTCTTTCCCTTCTGATTTCTCTTATTGTAGAGATAGAAATACCCATCGCCTTTGCTGAAGAAACTAACGGACACCCAGTCGCTATTCTCAATAATTTTTATCCTGTCAATCGGGAAATTGCGCATGTTCGGAGCCCAGGAATCACCCGTGAATTTCTTTTTGAAAGTGTCATCATCAGGCCATAAGGATCCGAAGTCGAGAATGTATTTTAAGGAAGCCGTTCCATCATGCAGGCTGTACACTTTAGGTTCCAAGGCAGGAAGATAGTTGATGGTCCCATCGTAAATTGGAATCAGACTACGTATGTTCACAACAGTCATTCCTTGGATTAGTTCCGGCACTTTGAGTATTTCTCTTTCTTCGTCTTCTGCAGAAGCTCTGTAGGAAAGCTTAGTATCAGCAAATCGCTGATTTGAATAGTCTGTCCATATTCCTCCCTCCGAATCTACAATTGCACCAAGTGCATCCTGATGGAGATCGGTTTTACTGATAACCTTCCCCTGCTTATCAAGTGTCAGAATTTTCCAGGCGCCCCTATCGAAAACTGAAATTCTGTCATTGTAAACACTAAGATTGAACGGTGCGTTCACATCCTCTTCAGCACCACCTTCTGAGCAGTAGGCCCAAAGTTGGGTGCCATCCATGAGATAGGCGTAAACGCCTGGCGCCTGATAGCTCTCTACGGCAAAGATCGTGTCGCCGCAGATTTCGATAGCCTGAGGAATGCCCATGATATTATCAACATCCTCATCAAATGAAATGGTCTTGACTTTCTCCAGATCTTTTGACATTGGAATCGGTTTCTTGATGCTGATACTCAATACTGTGGAATCGAGATGCTGGATTGTTTTAGACGTTGCTTCAGAAGACTCGGCCTCAGTGGAAGATGACTTGGATGCATGGCTGCCACAACCTGTAATACAAACAAGAGTAAAACCTACGGAGAGTCCTAATGATCTGAATAATGAATTATAAAGATGACTTTTGAGTTGGGATTTGGAGTTATGAAAGCTCATGATATGTCATTTGGTTTTAGGGGTTAAGGAGTTGAAGAAAGATGTCATATCGACGGAGTTGATCTGATCCGTTTCGTGGTTGAGAAGATAGAGGGTGTTGGTGGAAGTGTCTATGTCAAAAGATGTCAGGTTCGGAAGGTCTATCTTGAGGGATCCGAGGGATGTGCCGTCCCATGCAATAAAGTCAATGTAATTACCTACCGCACCCGGATTATTGATGGCTTGGGTGGCATCTTTGATATCTTTTCTCACTACAGCAAAGAAATCGTCATAACCGTTCGCTGCACCGAACAAAGAAATGCCTCGCGCTGCCATTTCCATTATTTCCTTACTTTCAAAGTTGATTTCAGGATATCTTACTGTGATATAATTCTCCGACTGAGGCGCAAAAATCAGGATTTCATTACTTAAACCGGAAATCTCTGCCATTTTGCTTGCATCAGGGCTTATGGCCGGTTTAGATAGTATCGAGGCAATCTCTCCCATGCTTTCGGCTTTACGGGCATTGAGAACCGTCACTGCCGGATTGACAGGCAATACTGAATCATTTGAAATGCTCCGCAGACTTCTTTCCAGCTTGCAGCTGTCAGGAATCACACGGGCCTGATAAATCATGTCGTTGCCAAGATTGTAGGCCCAGACAGTTGAGGGAAGAAGTGGAGCGGAGACGGTTTTGGCTGATTCATTCCAATCCTCAGCCGTGAGCTTTCCTCTTGTTTTGAACTCCAGCAATTTCCCTGTTTCGTTTATTGGTATGGAAACATCCATGCGTCCCTCACCATCATTCAGAAAGGAAGCCAAGCCACACGGCAGGGGCATAGGGAGCTCCAGGGGTCCGCTGCCCAAATCTATGATGTGGCCGATTGAGTCGAGAGAAGGAAGCGAGTAAAGGTGCCAGATTCCGGGTGAATGGGTGACGGATGTAAACATAATGGAGTCGGCAATCCTGAAGTCCATGATGCCGAATGAGGGCAAGTCGAGGCTCTCCATATCAGTTTCTGATATCTCCTGATGTATTTTGACATCATCTGGATTTACGACTTTGATTGAACTGTCCTCACCTTTTCCGCGATTGACGGAGCAGGCGCAGAGAAAACATAACAGTGTAAGGGATGCTAAAAAGCTTTTAATTTGAAATCTCTTAATTTTACTCATGATCATATCTTGTTTGGGCTATTGTGAAAATACTTGTACAAACTTATGTAAGGCAAAAAAGTGATGCAGGGTAATCAAGTCCTTGCTTAAGCGGCTAAAGTCGCTTAGAGACCCTCAGAAGCGGTTCAGAAGGCCAATGATGGTGTCGGCTTCTGATTCGGTCAAGACGGGGGAGATGGGGAGGGAGAGCTCACGACGGTGGATGCTTTCAGAAATGGGGAAGGTGAGATCCTGCCATTCCTTGTAGGCTTTTTGACGGTGAGGGGGGATAGGATAATGGATAAGTGTCTGCACCCCGTTGCCCGTGAGATATTCCTGAAGCTCGTCGCGACGGTCGGTGAGTATAGGGAAAATGTGGAATACGTTTGAGGCAAGTTCGGCAGGGATTTTGTCTCCGCCCCTTTGTGATGCACAAGCAGACGAGGCGAAAGGCAATACGATGGCCGGATTGCTTATTATCGAAAAATAGCGCATGGCGATTTTGCGGCGCAGATCGTTGTCGGCATCAAGATGACGCAATTTAACCCTAAGCACTGCCGCCTGGAGCTCATCAAGGCGTGAGTTACGCCCTTTGTAATCGAAAACGTACTTCTTCTCGGAGCCGTAGTTGGCGAGGGTGCGGACGGTGCGTGCAAGATCAGGGTCTGAGGTTGTGACGCAACCGCCGTCGCCGAGTGCCCCGAGATTCTTGCCGGGATAGAAACTATGGCCTGCGGCATCGCCGATGGAGCCGGTGCGCAATGCTGATACCGATGTCTCTGTTGAAGCAGTTGGCCGTGGAGTCCATATGCAGCCGTGGGCCTGAGCATTGTCTTCAATCAATTTCAGGGAGTGTTTACGGCATATTTCACCGATTCTCTCTGTGTAGGCACACCGTCCGTAGAGATGCACGATCATTAATCCTTTCGTGCGCTCCGTGATAACCTCTTCAATACGCATGGGGTCGATCTGGAGAGTGGCCGGATCTGGCTCAACGAGCACAGGCGTGAGGCCGTTTTCGGAGATGGCAAGAATGGAGGCAATATAGGTGTTGGAAGGCACGATTATCTCATCTCCCGGGTGCATCACGCCCATCTCGATATATGCTCTTAGGATCAGAGTGAGGGCATCGAGACCGTTGGCGCAGCCAATGGCATAGTCAGTGCCGATAAACTCCGCATATTCCTTTTCAAACTCCCTGACCTCATTGCCAAGGAGATACCAGCCAGAGGAAACGACTCTTCCGATGGCTTCGTTTATCTCGGCTGAATATCGACTGTTTATCTTCTGAAGGTCAAGGAATTTAATCATATTATAAATATTATTATAATGGAATGGAATATGTGTCGTATACTATGGCGCGCCCACCGAATCCCTCTTTCTGGGAGATGAGATTTTCATTGAGGATTCGTCCGCCTGATTCGTTGGAGGTACCGAAGTCGAACCATTGCCTTGAGGAATAGACATCATTATAGAGAGTGTAGAGCAGCAGGTCGAGAGCGTGGAGGCTTTTCCCTTCGGGCGTGGCTGAGATGTACTGGGTGTGGGCTACGGTGGGGGAAAGATAGATGACAGTGCCACCCAAAATTTTATCGTCTTTACGCGCTATGTGCAGACGTATGTCATCCGGGAAAAGCGATTTGAGACGTAGCATCTCATCGAGAGTATGCACGGGCTTGGCTCCATATTTCGACATGAGATTGCTGTCCAGAATATTCCAGAATGTGGCAAAATCCTCAGATTCTTCTACAGTGATTCCAGCGCGGAGTGCTTTCCTCATTCCGGCTTTTCGGTCGTCGCGCAGTCGCACGGGACTTCCATTGGAGATGACAGAAGAAACGTTGCGCGCCAAAAGCACAGCATTAATGCGGAAAAGAGCGTAAAGATCCTCATCGGAGGGCAGACGGTGATATACGGCCGGAATGGGTTTGTAGATAAATTCCGATGCTCCCAGCGAGCGCACATGGGCGCGAATCATCTCCATAAGTTGCAGCACTTCAGCTACGGTGGCTTTTGAGCCGGTAACGAGTCCGCCATATGTAAGTCCAGCGTGTGAGGAGAAGGTCCGGCCGTCAAATGTAGCCGGGAGAAGGGCATAAGGTTTGCCATCGCGGAAAGCCACGAGGGAGGCATCGGGGAAGCGGTCGGAATGGTAGCCCATGTAATCACGCCGATGAAGAAGTGTGCCGTTTTTTGATTCAGACACAAATGCATCCCATATGTCTTTCAGTTCCGGCGTATAGGGCTTAAGAGTGAGTTGAGCCATCTATAGCTTTCTTTTTGAGTGTGATGAAGTCGGCATACTCACGTATGTAGTCTGCCTCGTCATATGGAGCGGAGGCAAGCACCATGCAAACGGCTCCTGAGGAGAAGTCTTCGAGGGAGGCCCATATTCCCGGCACAACCAACAAGCCCTTGTAAGGACGGTTGAGCATGAACGTACGCTTTACGTCGCCATCATCGACTGTGACGGAGAAGCTGCCGCTGACGGCCACTATGAGCTGGTAGAGCGTGTGGTGTGCATGGGCGCCACGACCTATGCCCCCGGGTACATCGTAAAGATAGAAAATCCTTGCCACATCGAATGGGAGCGACTGGCCGTTTTCAACCACGGTGAGGTTGCCGCGGCGGTCGCTGTGGTGTTGGCTCAGTTCTATGATGGAGCAGTCGTAGACGGTAGATCGGTTCATTTGCCGGATTGCTTGAAGATGATGAAATCGTCGTGGGTATAGATATAATCGTCGGGATCGTAGGGGGTGGAAGCGAGAATCAGGGCGAGGGAATTTGTGGAGAAGTTGGTGAGGCATCGCCATGTGCCGGCCGGAACGTAGAGGCCATAATAAGAACGGTTGAGCGGAAACGTGTGCACTTCGCGGCCATCATCGGTGATGACATCGAAACTTCCCGACAGGGCCACGATAAACTCCTGATTCCTATGATAGGCATGGCCCTCACGCTCCTCTCCACCAGGCACATCATAGACCCAGTAGACGCGGCTTATGGCGAACGGTATTTCCTTAAGCTGCTCAACCACCGAGAGATTCCCCCGGTGGTCGAGAAAGCGTGGAAGGTCGATAAGCAGAGGCTTTTTACTGCTCATCATACCATTTTGAATACATCAGATAGTTGCGCGCTATCTTCTCGTTCATCTCCTTGGCCTTTTCAGGCTC
>CAZUNU010000177.1:0-5474 GCA_964622105.1 uncultured Sangeribacter sp.
GATAAATACTCTCGGATCTAAGTCGAACCATGCGGGTATGCAGAAAATCGTGGTGAAGATGAAAGATGATCTTGAGCAGATTAAGGAGCAGGTGCTCAATGTGCTTTGATGCTCGGCACCGACATTAAGTTTTTATCTTTTTACTGAAGAATATCTTGAAATATGAGAGGTAAAATTATCATACTGTCGGCACCATCCGGCACAGGTAAATCCACCATAATCAGCAATCTCATAAAGGATGATAGCCTACGTCTCGGATTCTCCATTTCAGCTACAAGCCGGGCGCCACGTGGAGCGGAGATTGACGGTAAAGATTATTTCTTCCTCAGTGATGAAGAATTTCGTCGTAAAGTTGCGGCCGGCGATTTCGTGGAATGGGAAGAGGTTTATGCCGGCACCTGTTATGGCACTTTGGAAAGCGAGGTGGCAAGAGTTACCTGCGCCGGACGAAACCTCATAATGGATGTGGATGTAAAAGGAGCCTTGAGCATAAAAAAACGTTTTGGCGATGAGGCGCTCTCAATTTTTGTAATGCCCCCGGATGTGGCGACCTTGGAGAACCGGCTCCGTTCGAGGGCTACAGATTCTGAAGACACGATTGCCCGACGATTGGCAAAGGCTGAATTTGAGATGGAATTCTCTGACCGATTTGACAAGATTGTGATCAACGATTGTCTGGCCGATGCAGTAGCGGAAGTCGATTCCCATATCAGGAAATTCTGCGGAATCGAGGGGACAATGCAGCCTGCCGGACAATTAGACTGTGAGGAGAAGAAAGATAATTAGTAGCATTCGTGTTAATTCTTCAGATATTATTGAAATATTATGAGAATCGGAATATACAGTGGAAGTTTCGACCCCATCCATACGGGCCATGCTATGGTTGCTAATTATGTGGCCCAATGGGGTGGAGTAGACGAAGTGTGGCTATTGGTAAGCCGGCTCAATCCACTCAAATTGGAACATCAGCCGGCTGATGACCAACATCGCCTGGCTATGGCAAAGCTTGTGGCTGAGGAATGTGACGGCGTGTATGCTTCAGATTTTGAATTCGGTCTGCCTCTCCCGTCTTACACTTATGTCACACTCTGCAAGTTGCGTGAAAAGTATCCGGAACACGAATTCGTTCTTATTGTCGGAAGCGACAATTGGGTGAATTTCGGTAGGTGGCGCGATGCTCATAAGATTATACGGGAGTTTGGCCTCCTTGTGTATCCGCGTCCGGGTTATGAAGTGCCGGAGACACCACCGGAAGGCGTAACTGTGCTTGGCAGCGGTCCAACATCTTTTATTTCCTCTACATTTGTAAGAGGAGTGATAAAAGCCGGGGCCAACGTGAATTTCTTTGTTCCTCTCAACGTGTCGAGATACATAAGAGAGCAAGGACTTTACAAGTGACATAGCAACGAAGAGCTTTTCCGATATCATCATAAATTGGTGCAATCAAATATAAACCAAGAGCTTTTCCGCTGTTATTAAATTAAGGATAAGCTTATGCAAAATAAAAAACAGAATTATGACAGAAGATAACATACGCACCCGTCTCCTTGGAGTCACATCGCTTGCAACAGAATATTGCGCGATTTGTGAAAATGCCGGGGAAATGGAAAAAACTGAATTCGTTGACAGAATGCTCGATTCTTTGCCGAGGTTATATCTCGAGTTTCATGATATATCGGCCGATGATATTGTCACTCTTGAGGAATGGGACTATCAGCCGGATTATGTGGATGAAGATTATTATGAGAGTATCCGTAGGCACATCGAGGCTGTGATGGGACCGGATGACGTCTTTCTGGAGACGTTTGAAGAGGATATGAAATACAGCGAGACTCCGATAGCAGCTTCCATATCCGAATCCCTTGCCGATTTGTTTCAGCCACTTTACAATTTCATTTCGGTTGTGAAAGATACTGAAGGCGAAAAACTTGTTGAGGCTTATCTGAGCTGTAAAGATGATTTCGTTTCATATTGGAGCCAGACGCTTTGCAATGTGCTCCGCGCATTGAACAATGTAAGATATTCTGCTTGATCGGTGAGAGCAATGCTGTTTGATCAGCACCCGAAGACAGACAGCACCCGAAGACAAACAGCAGTTTCGGGCAGTCAACGACATAATCATAATAAACTAAGCAATACCATAGAAATAAACTAAACTATACCATAAAAACAGAAAGAGAGACATGAAAGTCAAGATACAACCCACTCTCCAGCGTCTTGAACGCTCAACCTGTAATTTCCTTGCGGTCGACACCATCAAGCGCGAGCTCAAGGACGCAGGGTTCCACGAACTTCGTCAGGAGGACGCCTGGCAGCTTCAGGCAAACGGCAAATACTTCATGATTAAGAATGGTAGTGCCATCTTTGCTTTTGTGAAGGGTACAGGCAACCCCGGTGAGAGCGGATTTAGAATCGTTTCAGCGCATAGCGACAGCCCTTGCTTCAAGATCAAACCTAATGCCGAGATTTACGGCGACGGGGGTGTGGTCAGCCTCAACGTAGAGAAATATGGCGGCGTGATCCTCTATACCTGGTTTGACCGTCCGCTTTCCATGTCGGGCAGGGTTATGCTCGCAACCAAAGACCCCATGCATCCTGAGACAAGACTATTCGATCTGGAGAGAGCTGTGGCTACAATCCCTCACTTGGCTATTCATTTCAATCGCGCTGTGAATGAGGGAAATCCTTTAAGTGTGCAGAAAGATATGAAGCCTGTGATCGGTTTCTTCCCCCCGGAGAGAATAGAGCAGGTCAAGGCAAGAGGTGGTTTCGTAAAACTGATGGTGGCAGAACGTCTTGGTATCGAGCCAGAAGACATACTTGATTATGAAATAGTGCTCTATCCTTTTGAGAAGCCTGCTATCTGCGGAATCAATGCCGAGTATTTCCAGTCTGCACGCATTGACGACCTGTCAATGGCTTTTGCAGGCCTGGATGCCATAAAGGCAACTTGCGACACTTCATGCGAAGACACCCGGGTGCTTGCGGTATTCGACAATGAGGAAACCGGCTCGGGAACAAAGCAGGGTGCTGCTTCAAGTGTGTTCCGCGATCTTCTGGAGCGTATAAATGGAGGCGACCATGAGTCATTCGTGAGAGCCGTAGGCCGTTCGTTCATGATCTCAGCAGACGATGCTCATGCATGGCATCCGAACTACAATGAAAAATATGATCCCACCAATCATCCGGTAATTGGTGGAGGCCCGGTTATTAAGATAAATGCCAACTGCAAATATATGACGGATGCAGAAGGTGCGGCAGTGTTCCGCAGCCTGTGCAGAAAGGCGGGTGTGCCGTGCCAGACATTCGTAAATCATGCCGATGTGGCCGGCGGCAGCACTTTGGGAAATATCCTCACCTCTCAGATCGACCTTCGCGGTGTAGACATGGGCAATGCCATCTGGGCAATGCACTCAGCGCGAGAAACTGCCGGCACCGCCGATCAGTTTGCCACCATCAAGGTGTTCACCACATTCTTCAGCTGAAAATTTGCGGAGTAGAATAAATTTTGCTAACTTTGCAGGCGGAATATGCGTCTCTTTCTCACGGTTGCGATGGGAAAGAGGCGCAGTCTTGAAGAATTACAGAAAATAACTACATAAAAGTCACGATGAACGTAAATTATGACAAACTCGACAATGTGAACGGTGTGATTACCGTAAACATCGAGGAGAAAGACTATGCCGACAAGGTAAAGAAGCAGCTCAAGGAAATTGGTAAGAAACATGCAGAGCCCGGTTTCCGTCCCGGCCATGTTCCCGCCGGACTGATCGCCAAGAAATATGGCACATCAGTGAAGTATGATGCTGTAAACGATGTTGTCGGTGAGGCTGTATACAACTATATCAGAGAAAACAATCTCCACGTGCTCGGTCAGCCAATTCCCGACACTGAGAATATGATAGACATCAACAACAATGATTTCACATTCAAGTTCAAGGTAGGTGTGGCTCCGGAGATTGACAACCATGTCAACAAGGATCTCCATGTTCCTTACTATAATATCCAGGTGACAGACGAAATGATCAACGAGCAGATCGAGGGTCTCCGTCAGCGTTTCGGTCGCCAGGTATCCGGTGAGGAGACTGATGACAACTGTGTGATCAAAGGTGAGATAACAGAACTCAATGAAGACGGCTCAGTCAAAGAGGGCGGAGTAGTAGTTGAGAACGGCATCATCGCTCCTGTTCATTTCAAGAGCGAGGAGCAGAAAGAGCTCTTCAAGAACAAGAAAGTTGGCGACAGCGTCGTATTCAATCCTGCTGCCACTTGCGATGCCAATCCGGTTGAAATGTCGTCAATGCTCAATATCGATAAAGATGACGTTGAGAATCATAAGGGTAATTTCCGCTTTGATATCAAGGATATCATTGTTCTCAAGCCGGCAGATCTCGATCAGGAATTCTTTGATAATTCTGTTGGCAAAGACAAGGCTCACAATGAGGAAGAATTCCGCGCCGCTATCAAGGAACTTCTTGCACTCAACCTTTCCAACGACTCCAACTATCGCTTCACTATTGATGCCAAGGATGCCGTGGAGAAAGCAGTTGGCCAGCTCGAGCTTCCTGAGGAGATCCTCAAAGATTTCCTTATCCGTCAGAACGAAGGCATTACAAAAGAGAATGTTGATGAGGAGTTTGATAAGCTGCGCGGTCAGCTCACATGGGATCTCGTCCGCGACAACATCGCAGAGAAATTTGAGGTTAAGGTTTCTCAGGAAGATGTGCTTGATGAGGCTCGCGGTGTAGTGGTGCGTCAGCTCATGCAGTATGGTCCGAGCGCACTTTCTGACCAGCTTGTTGAGCAATATGCCAACGAGGTGGTAAAAGACAAGAAAAACCACGACATGCTCGTTCAGAATGCCCTTACCCGCAAGGTGTTTGAGGTGATCAAAGAGAATGTAAGCCTTGACAATAAAGATGTCACTGTAGAGGAATTCCGTCAGCTCTTCGCACCTGCAGCTGAGGCCTGATTTCCCATATAGTCGAATAAAACAAATGGTCCCGGCGAGCAGATTTTCAATGCTCGTCGGGACATTGATATTTTTTTTGGCACGTTATTTGAAGTATAAGCGGAAGCATCATTAATCCATTTATCCGGATTCTTCAATTAGTTACTTTATTTGTGAACTTTAGAAGGCTTCGGGGCTTTCACAATAATGTGGACATAAAAACAAAAATAAGATATGCAAAACGATTTTAGAAACTATGCTGTCAATCATCTTGGCATCAACTCCAATACACTTGACAGCTACACCCGCCACCTTGACAAGCAGGGTGGTGTATTCAGCGCGACAATGCCGACAGCTGATTATATGAATCCTTATATCCTTGAGGAGCGTCAGCTGAATGTGGCTCAGATGGACGTGTTCTCACGTCTGATGATGGATCGAATCATTTTCCTCGGCACTCAGGTGAGCGACCAGAGCGCCAACATCATACAGGCTCAGCTCCTTTATCTTGACTCTATAGATC
>CAZUNU010000178.1:0-5390 GCA_964622105.1 uncultured Sangeribacter sp.
CCGCTCTTACTTTACATGCTCTGATCAGGTTATCAATAATCTGTACCGAGAGTCCAGTTGGGATCCTCCTGAGAGATCACAGGAATTTCCCCGAAAAAGAAAGAGTCCGGTGCAATACCGAACTCTTTCAATAACTTGATGATGTTTAATATTTGATCGAGATTAATTTGGCCAGTTGGCAGATTCAAACGTCTGAACCATGGTGTTATAGTTAGTCTCGATTTGAGGAATACAGAATGTCCAGTTGTTAAGACCGGTGGGGTTAACTGTCTGTGAGAAAGCTGTGTTCCAGCTACCTCCCTGTTCCCATGATTTTCTCTCGAGAGTTTTTCCGAGACGTTTCAGGTCAAACCATGAGAATCCTTCTCCGAAGAGGTCGAATTCACGGTAGGTGAGAATCTCGTCGAGAAGTGCATCGCCTGACTTGCTGCAGGTGTAAGCAGGTTGATAAGGTTTGACTGCTGTTTCCAGAGCGGCCTTGGCGGCGGCTTCATTACCTAATCTATATTGAGCCTCAGCCTGGTTGTAATACATCTCGGCCAAACGTGCTATACATACCTGTCCGACTCCAAGGTCATTCTGCGCCAGGAATTTTGTGGCGAGATAGTAATACAGGGTAGTTGTACTGTAAATTCTTTCGTTGAGGAAACCACCTTTGGTTTTGATTCTGTTATAGAATTCATTCATCTGACGGGCGTTTTCCTTAGCATCTTCTGTCTTGAGTTTCGATATGGCATCGTCCGTAGAAAAGACAACTTTACCTGAACCGGTAACCAATGAAGGATGTTTCGGCATTTCAGATTCAGTCGGGATGCAATAAAGCTTCAGACGGGAATCTTCCGGAGCTATCTTATCTACAAGTTCACGGCTGATAGCAATAGGGTTGGTTCTACATGACGATGATTTGGAATTGGATCCTATGTATGCGAAATATGAATAATAGTAGATATCCTGCTGTTCGCTGTTGAAAGCGCACCAGATCCACTCTTTATTAGGACTATTGAAGCCGGCTTCATATTCCTCAGCTGTCATGAGAGAGCCCTCTTTGCAGGCTTCCTGAGCCTCGCTCAAGGCTTTTGACCAATCCTCTCGTGTCAGCGCCGCTCTTGAATAAATGGCATGCGCTACCTGCTCGCTGGGTACCCATACGGAACTTCTTGTCTGGGAAGACTCTTTAAACAATGCGATGGCCTCATCAAGGTCAGCGTAAATCTGAGCATAAATCTCTTTCAAGGATGAGCAAGGCATTTCGGTAGTGTTAGGCTCAAGACGGAGTATCACACCTCTTGACTCTCCGTTTCTGTCGCTCCATCTGCGTGAATATACCTGCACGAGTCTCAGATAAGCGTGGGCTCTGTAGACAAGGGCCTGGGCTCGGATATAACCCCATGAACTTGTGTAATCAGCCGCACCCTTGTCAGGAGTGTTGGCCAGGATATTGTTCGCATTCATTATTATACGGTAGGGATAGTGCCAGGAGAACGCCATGTTTCCGTTGGAGTTGTTCTCATGGTATTTACCGTTGATTGTGTTCGCCCAACCCGTATAGTCGCATTTCTGGAGTGACGTACCGGGGAAATCTCCGAAATAAAGGAGCATGGTGCCTTCACCGTTCTGACCCTGGGTGCCCATATATTGAGAGCACATCAGTTTGCCGATACCGTTGATTGCATATTGGGCGTCTTCCGGAGTCTTGAATACATTCTCGGGAGAAGTAGACGCCTGCGGCTCTGTGACAAGATAGCTGTCCGAACAGGAGGCCATCACGGACAATACCGCCGCAAACAGTCCGTATTTTAATATTTTATTCATCTTATTTTCTAATTAGAGATCAAAATTAAGACCGAAAGTGAACACTCTTGCCGGAACAAGGTAGTTGCCCTGTGCTCCGTTATTGCCGAGCTGCGGGTTCAAACCTTTTCTTTTGGCATTGATAAACAGGTTTTCAGCCTGGAAAGTGAGTTTGATATCATTAACTCCGATCGGGCGAAGCACGCTCTTAGGAAGCGCATAAGTAAAACTTATATTCTTGAAGCACAAGTAGTTTCTTGATATCAACCATCTGTCGCTCGTCGCATTGCTGTAGGAATCCGTGTAGTCGAGAACCGGAAGGATATCTCTTGTGATACGGTTGGGGCTGTCTTCTGTCATGCCCGCAGGTATTCCCTTCCACGAATTGAGAATGTCTGAGCTCAGACCTGCAGGCTGGCTGCCGTAGGTTGATGCCAGACTTGCGTAGTTGCTGTCATAGATTTTTCCACCAAGACTGTAGGTGAAGAGAACGGAGAGGTTGAAGTTCTTGTAGGTGAGGTTGCCGGAGAAAGAACCGTTAACTTTCGGGAGAGTTGTTGCGCTCCATTGTTTAGCGGCGTATGTATAGTTGTTAACGTAATATTTACCGTTGATTTCAACATAATTCGCTGCCTCAAGCTCTTTGATTCCGCTCTGCATCACAAGATTGCCGGCGTCGTCTTTGTCATATCGGCCACCGATAATCGTTCCGTCTGCTTTCTTGATATAGTAATTGTCAAGGTTGGCTGTATAGAGCGACCTACCTGTCATCTGGTCGACACCTGCCCAATGGTAAGTGTAGAACTGATAGCGGCTGTGGCCTTCTGCAATCTTGTAGCTTCCGCTTATATAACCGTTCTCGACCAACTCTTTGCCATTCTGGTCGTAGCCAAGGGAGTATTTGTTCTCATCAGGGAGTTTGATGATCTTATTGGAATTGCTGCTGAGAGTCGTGCCGATATTGAATTTCCAGTCTTTGGTGCGTACGATATCCACGTCTGTAGAGATTTCTACACCACAGTTGCGAATCGTGCCTATGTTCTTGTCGATTGTCGGGTGGTTGTAGTCGGAAGGCCAACCTGTCGCACCTGCCGATGAGGGAAGGTTGACTGCAAAGATGAGGTCTTTGTTAGTCTTGTTATAGTATTCCACGCTGATATTCCATCTGTCGAAGAGAGTGCCTTCAATACCGAGACCGAATGACTCTGAGGTCTCCCATTTCAGATCTGTGGCGGGAAGCTGTGTCACTATGTAGCCGGGGAGCTGATCCTGGGTTGTGGCTCCCATCAGGGCGTGATATGCGTAATAGCCTGCTGCATCGTCATTACCTACCTGACCCCAGTTGACATATAATTTACCGAGGTTGAGCCATTTCGCGTTCTTAAGGAACGATTCGTTAGAGAAGACCCAGTTCGCACCCACTGAACCGAAATTACCCCAGCGAACGTCTTTAGCGAAACGTGATGAACCGTCGCGACGGAATGATGCCTCGATGTTATATCTCTCGTCGTAGTTATATTGAACACGTGCGAGGTATGATTCAAGGCGGTAACCGCTTCTGTAACCGCTAATGGATTTCATCTCCGAGAAGTTGGAGAGGGCGTGTACACCTTCGAATGCCTGTCCGCGTTTGGAGTTGTATGTGTAATCGTAATGATAAGCGTAGTTCTCATGGGCGGCGAGCACATTAAATGTGTTTTTGTCGTTGAAGACATAGTGCCAGTTCAACTGCTGCTGGAAGGTATAGTTCTTATAAGTGTAGATAGTCTTTGAAAGAGAACCCTCCTGATAAGCGTCGCCAATAAGCGCTGAACCGTATGACCAGTTATCGGAGTTACGTGTGTTCAGGTTACCCTGGATCTTAGCGGTTATGCCATAGGGAAGAATAATGTCAACGTAAGCTGTTCCGTTCATTGTGTTACGGATTGTCTGACGAGCGTTGACAGCCTGCTCCCATACGACGTTTCTGTTTGAGAACTGATTTCTGGTGTTGATCTGCTGCTCGTTGCCGTCGGTGGTCTTTACGTTGTAGAAGCCGGGGTCGTATCTCTTCTCTCCGTCGGAAAGGAGATATTCACCTGTGTTCACGTCATGAAGATGCACGGGATAGATAGGAGAAATGTAGCGACAAACATAGAATGCGTTGTTGAAAGATGTGTTACCGTCACCAACACCATTCATGGTACCCTCGGTTTTCTGATGCGACACATTCACTTTAAATCCGGTTTTAATCCATTTGCGAGGTGTCACGTTGATATTGGCGGATCCTGTGATACGGTCGTAAGTATTGTCTTTCATATAACCGTCTTCCTTAAGGTAACTCAAGGAGAAACGATAGTCGCTTTTTGCCGTTGCGCCCATCACGTTGAGTGTATATTCACCGCGGTAACCTTTTCTTGTGGCCTGGTCAAACCAGTCGAGGTCCTGGGCGTATGTACCTTTAATGGCAGCTGATCTGTCAAACACACCCGCGTCATTGAAAAGCTGGTTATTGGCTTTATCGAAGATATTGAGATAAATCCACTGGCTTATGAAACTGTCATTAGCTGTCACGTTGGCCGCTTTGATCGCGTCAGCGTCACTCCAGTCGAAATTGGCGTCTTTGCTGATAACGGCACCGTTTCGATAGTTGAGGAACTGGGCGTCCATCCACTCCGGTATGCTCGCGTGCGCATATTCCGGAATAGCTCTCTCATACCAACCCTGACGAGTTTTGAAATTGACGTGGATTTTATCTTTTTCCTTGGCTTTTTTGGTGGTGATAAGGATCACACCGTTAGATGCGCGGTTACCGTAGAGGGCGGCCGACGCTGCATCTTTCAACACTGAGATAGACTCGATATCATCGTTGTTGAGGTCGGTCATGTTACCTCCGAACGGCACTCCGTCGATCACATAGAGAGGAGAAGTTGTTCCGTTCACGGTGCCGATACCGCGGATGGTGATGCTCGGGCTCGATCCGGCCTCACCATAGTTGCCGGTGACATTGATGCCGGAGGTAGTACCCTCGAGAGCGGAGATGACACTCGATGTAGGACGTTCGGAGATCTGCTCCGAGTTTACTTGAGCCACCGAACCGGTGATAGAGGATTTTTTCTGCTGTCCGTAGGCCACGACCACGAGGTCATCGAGATTCGCGGAAGTGCTGCTCAAGGGTATGATCATGTTGTCCTTCAGGGTAGCTGTTCCTGGGGTGTAACCCACGTAGCTTACCTTGATCTGCTTCACGTTGGCCGGTACAGTCAGCACGAACTTGCCGTCGATATCTGTTGCCACGCCCTGTCCACCGCCTATCGGCGTGACAGTGGCACCGATCAGAGGCTCGTCGTTGGCGGCATCCACTACGGTGCCATGATATGTACGGTTCTGAGCCATCACGCCCAGCGTACTTGCCAACACTGCCATCAAAATGAAAAACAGTTTTCTCATCGAATCAATGTTATTTAGGTTAATAATGGTTTAGTTCCTCTTCATAAGTCAAAGCCGCTATCTAAATAGGGTCTCCGACGAGTAGATCATGGTTGTTGATGATTCAATCCTGGTAAGGCCGACAGCGTCGCCGCGCTCAATCATAAAATCTCTCAGACACTCCGCGAACG
>CAZUNU010000179.1:0-5359 GCA_964622105.1 uncultured Sangeribacter sp.
AAAAATGAGGTCCTGACCAATTCGAATTTGTCAGGCCCTCATTTTTATTTTTTATCGCGTAGAACAATTTACCAGCTCGGATTTACATGGTTTGTATCAGCTTTGTCAAATGAGAAAGCTATGGTATCACCGGTTAGTCTCAGGTGAATAAACAGACATCAGATAACCCCACGCCGCATCATGTTCGTAAGGTATACGGCCATCCATTATTGCTTCTTTCACGAGATCCTTAAGGCGTGCAATTTCCGGACCGGGTGGAACATGGAGTTTTTCCATTATCTCGTTGCCGTCAACGGGATTTTTCCATTTGCGGAAGGCATCGGCATCCTGAATCTGATGCATCCTTTCACGAAGGCGCGAGAATCCTTCCAGCTGGCGTCTTACCTTATCAGGCTGTTTGGAAGTGATATCGCTTTCTGCAAGGATCATGAGATCTTCTACATCTTCCCCTGCATCGGTAATCATACGACGAACTCCGGAATCGCTTACTCCTTCCTCCCCAACAGACTGCGGCCGCATGTGCAAGCCTACGAGCTTGGCTACGTATTTCATCTTCTCATTGAGAGGTAGCTTCATCTCACGGAAGATGCGTGGCACCATCTTCTCTCCAATGAAGTTATGATTATGGAATGTCCATCCGAGGCGTTTGTCATACTTCTTTGTAGCAGGTTTTGCGATATCATGCAGGAGCGCCGCCCATCTGAGCCATTCCTTGTCGGAACGGCTTGCTACGTTATCCACAACCTGTATTGTGTGATAGAAGTTGTCCTTATGGCCCCGTCCCTCTTTCATCTCAACCCCCTTCAACGGTATCAGGCTGGGGAAGACAAATTCCAAAAGATTGGCCATATCAAGTAGTCGCCAGCCGACTGACGGACGAGGCGAGCGCATTATCTTAGATAATTCATCATTTATACGTTCCCTCGTGATTATCTCCATTCTTGAGGCATTCTTCCGTATGGCGTCAAATGTCTCATTGAAAATCCTGAACGGGCGCCCTTTACTCGTTACCTCATCGTATTCTACAACTTCACCCTGAGCTGAGTCAAGATGATATAGCTGTGAGGCGAAACGAATGGCACGCAGCATCCTCAGAGGGTCATCAGAAAACGTTATATCCGGATCAAGAGGTGTTCGGATTATTCCGTTGTAAAGATCAGCAAGGCCGTTGAAGGGATCCTTCAGTTCGCCGAATGAATCCTTATTGAGACTTATGGCCATTGCGTTTATGGTGAAATCACGCCGACGCATATCATCGTCAAGCGTGCCATTTTCAACTATAGGATTACGTGAATCTCGATTGTAGGACTCACGACGCGCCCCTACAAATTCCAACTCAAGATCGCGGTATTTAACCTGAGCTGTGCCGTAATTAGGAAAAACCGACAGCTTGGCTTTGGGCCCAAGTTGCTTCGCCACAGCTTCGGCAAGCTCTATGCCGGAACCGACAGTAACGAAATCATAGTCTTTTGAAGGGCGACGTAAGAATATGTCGCGGACGAAACCACCGACGACGTAGACCTCACGGTTCATATCGTCTGCTGTTTCTCCTATTATACGAAATATGGGATTAGTCAGATCCTCTTTTAAATTCATTTATATTAAGTAAGTATCAACAAATAATTTATACTAATCTCCGGCTTGTTATAGCAATCCCCACACCATCTCTTCAGTCATTATGGAGCCCCATAACCCCTCCTTCGAGATTTCAAATTTGGCTAATATCAATCTCATATCCTAATAAAAACTAATTATTGATATTTACTTATTGATATTACTTAGAAACTCTTGAGAAGGAGAATGACGGTAAAAGAATCAGAGTTCCTGGATCTCCTCCGGGAAAATCGTGATTGATTTCAATCCTTCCGGCGTTACGACATATGTGTTTTCTACTCCAACCGCACCAACACCCGGAATCACGAATTTCGGCTCCAGCGCGATTGTCATATTCTCTTCAAGATGGTCTTTACTTCTTGGAGTCACTACAGGCATCTCATTAAGTTCTATGCCGACGCCATGGCCTATGAACGCTGCTTTCTGACGATGGCCCATGAAATAATCCTGAAGTTTCTCGCTCTCCACAATCTCCATTGCTTTTTTATAGAGATCGGCTACAGCACATCCCGGTACACCCATCTTCTCACATTCACGCAGAATACTGATGGAGCACCGGTGGGCAAAACGGGCCAACTCCGGAATCTCGCCCAAACCCCAGACCCGGGTCATATCAGTCTGGTAGCCGTTGAAGGAGCCATTCATATCCACCATCACAGTCTCACCGGGTTTGAGTGTGGTGCCATTAGCTCCTCCGGGCAGTGATGGATCAACGCCTGCTCCACCCATAGTGTAATCGAAAGGACTCGGATTGTCGGCATTGTCACCGGCTATAACCGACCCCAGATTTATATCCATAAGGTTGCCGGATGTGCGTATATAGCCGAGACAACCTTCCAGCCTAAGAATCTTCTCTATTTCGATCTGAAACTCGAGGTCGGTCATGTTTTCCTTATAACATCTTGTGATGCGCCTGTAGGCCTCCGACTGATGAATACCATCCTTCCGCATCTTTTCAATCTCAACAGGAGTCTTGACCATACGGGCTTTTCTGAGCACTGCGGAACCATTGCAAGCCTTGGCATCGGGGAAAACAGCCTTGAGACGTTCTACGTCGGAATAAGATAGATCATCGAATTCATAGCCGACGGCACGAGGTAGTTTTCTTCCAATTTTTTCCAGTTCAGCCGGTATATTCTCGGGTTTACGAATCTTTATCACATCCTCTTCGGATTCAAATATGTCCGGTTTGATAAGAAACCACAAAGGCTTCTCTCCAGCCTGAATGAAGACGTAGCCTTTGAACACCCGGGTAGTGGTGTAATAAAGATTTGTGGATGTAGCCACGAGCACAGCATCAATGTCATGATGCTTCATATGACGTTTGATCGAATCCACACGCAGCCCGACATCGCTACGCAGATCGGATGGTATAAGTTTCATAATAACTGCAAGAATTTATTTTTTATTTTTTCCCGGTTATCCTCATCTTCAAGCAAAAGCCCTACAGCCTTGACGCCAGCAGTGGCCTCAGTAGAGAGGGGAGAGGATATAGATATTACGTACCCCTCCGGCACTTTATAATCCTTCCGCAAGGTATAGAAAGTCTCATTGACTCCATATCTTGATTTACCGAGCGGGAGACCATCATTGTCAAACAATTGAATTTCTACCGTGGCTGAATCGGGCTTCTCATGAGCGAGAGACAATTCCTCTATATTAAGTATAACGCTTTTCGAGGGACATTGATTTGTATATCTCACTGCAATGATCACATCATAGTTGCCTGTTAGCTTTATGCCTGAATCTGATGCTTCCGGTGAGAATTCATATTCCCATCCTGTAGGCATACCCTCAGAGGGAATATTAACGAAGCCGGAATAGTCGGCCACGCTTATCGGGCCACATCCCGGCATCATTGATAATATTCCAGTTGCCACAACAGCGCCGGTCAATATTTTTGACATGCGGTTCATTCTCCGGCTCCACCCTCCTTATGGATTTGCTGATCCGGTTGATGTTGCGGTTTCTTCTTGTGATTCTGTTGTTTTCCGTTGTTTTGAGGTGTACGTTGCTGCTTACGCTGCTGATTGCTCTCATTGCGTTGCTCATCCGGCCGGTTCGCCTGTTTCTGGCGAGGCTGATTCGGGTGGGCGGGTCCTTGCTGAGGGCGCGGGTGATTCTGCTGTGGTTGGCCTTGTTGAGGACGAGGCTGAATCTGGCGGTTCTGTTGCTGACTTTGCTGGGATTGGTTCTGTTTCGGCTGGCCTTGACGATTCTGCTGGTTCTGTCCCTGCTGGGGCCTCTGAGGATTCTGCTGGTTCTGTCCCTGCTGGGGCCGTTGCTGAGGCTGCTGGCGGTTCTGAGTAGAAGAGGGCTGACGGGATTGCTGAGCCTGACTGGATTGTGGCGGCTCTGGCGCCTCACCCGGTTTTTTCTTCTTCTTCTTTTTCTTCTTGTTCTTATCGAAACGTGTCAGGCTGTCTTGCCCGATTATGTCGCCATATTCGCTCGGTTGTTCCTCATCTTCAGAAATGTCGAGGGTGTCAACCTTTATACCCTGTTTGTTGAGGGCAATTATCTCAAACGCACGGCGTGCATCGATAGTGACAAGGTTTGCCGGGATATTCTTATCCGTGGAATAAGTCACCTTACGGGCCAATATATCCGGTTTGAAATAATAGTATGTGCCATCCTTGGTCTCAAGAACGATATCCTTACCCGGCAGCTGCTTGTTGGCCTCTGCATAAGAATCAACCTCAAAGTTAAGGCAACATTTCAGTTTAGCACATTGCCCGGCAAGCTTCTGAGGATTCATCGACAGATCCTGAATGCGGGCACTACCAGTGCCTACGGAGGCAAAACGGCTCATCCATGAAGAGCAACACAATGGGCGCCCACATGGACCGATACCACCGATCCTTCCCGCCTCCTGACGCGCTCCGATCTGCTTCATCTCAATCCTCACCTTGAAAGTGTCGGCGAGAATACGGATGAGCTTACGGAAATCCACTCGTTCGTCGGCTATGTAATAGAAGATAGCTTTTCCGCCATCGCCTTGATATTCCACATCGCCAATCTTCATGGCGAGTCCTAACTCTTCAGCTATGGCTCGCGCACGTATCATGGTGGAATGTTCTTTCGCACGCGCTTCCTCAAATTTCTCAATATCGGAGGTGCGCGCTATACGGAACACTTTCTTCATGTCGGCTCCCGCTTTCACTCCGGCTTTCTTCATCTGCTGGGCTACGAGAGGACCAACCATAGTGACGCGGCCAATATCATGACCCGGAGCCGCCTCAACTGCCACAATGTCGCCGATCTTGAGGTCAAGTCCGGAAGGATTAGTGTAAAATCCTACACGCGTATTCTTGAACAACACCTCGACTACGGCCGTTCGGTCTGTGGAGGGTATATCGGAGAGCCAGTCGGTGGCAAGGAGCTTTCCGCGTGGTTCCCTCCGGGAGCACCCGAAGCAGGAACCCGATCTTCGGCAACCGGGACATGCGCTTGAAAAGACACCTCTCTCTTTCTCTTCCATATGCATGAAAATCTAAAGACAGCTGATTATTTTGCAAAAGCCACGGCTCTTGTCTCCCTTATGACAGTGATTTTCACCTGGCCCGGATAGGTCATTTCATCCTGAATCTTACGTGCTATCTCATTGGAGAGTTTATCGGTCTCCTCATCTGTGATCTTGTCGGCACCGACAATCACGCGCAGTTCGCGACCTGCCTGTATTGCATAAGTCTTAAGCACTCCGGGGTAGGAGAGAGCAATCTGTTCAAGGTCATTAAGACGCTTG
>CAZUNU010000180.1:0-5342 GCA_964622105.1 uncultured Sangeribacter sp.
TCAACCACCATTCCATCCTGATTAAGCTCACGCGATTTGCATTCCACTGTCACAATCCAGTTGTGGCCGTGAAGGCGCGTGCATTTGCTGGGATAACTCAATTCAAGCCGATGGGCCGCACTTATTTCAAATCTTTTCCTGACGTAATACATAAGTTTTCTCCTTTCCAAACTATACTCCCGTTATTCATCTCCTTTCACGAATCCCATTATCACTCCTTTAATGGATACGTTATTCATTTTCTCTCACGAATCCGTTATTGGTTACCTTTCACAATCCACAAATCACTCTTCATAGACAGTGGGATCCTCAATGCCTGCCTCAGCCATTGCTTCACGGCGCTCAACGCACGTGCCACACTTGCCACAATGCTTCTCCCCTCCCTTATAACAGGAATAAGTGAGCGAATAATCCACGCCCAATTCTTTGCCGATACGGGCAATGTCGGCTTTGGATATATCGGTGAAAGCAGCCTCGATGGTTATGCCGTCGTAGGTGCCGAATTTCATTGCGTCGCTCATGGCTGCCACAAACTCAGGACGGCAATCCGGATAAATGGCATGGTCGCCTCCGTGATTGGCCATCATGACATGGTGCAGTCCACGAGACTCTGCGAGGCCGCACGCCACGGAAAGCATTATACCGTTGCGGAACGGAACCACAGTCGACTTCATATTCTCATCGGCGTAATGACCTTCTGGAATTGACTCGGCACCATCAAGAAGTGAGCTCTTGAAATAGCGCCCCATGAAATCAAGGGGTATGACTATATGATCAATGCCCAACAGTTCACACTGCTTGCGAGCACATCCTATCTCCCGCGCATTGTGGTTTGAGCCATAATCGAAACTTACGGCCAGCGCGATCCGGTCTTTCTTATAATGAAGGAGAGTGACGCTGTCCATCCCTCCAGACAATATGATGATAGAATCCTTTGCCATGGTGTCAGTCTTTTTTCATGTCGAGTGCAGCCTCCCTGCGGCGGCGGCATAATTCCTGATGATCTGCATCGCCCATATTCGCAAAGGGGTAGATTGAAATGCCACCCCTTGGCATAAACAGACCTTTCACCTCGATATACTTCGGATCCATCAGGTGCCAGAGGTCTTTCATGATGATGTTGACACAATCCTCATGGAAATCTCCATGGTTCCTGAAGCTGAACAGATAAAGTTTGAGGCTCTTGCTCTCAACCATTCTTTCGCGAGGTATGTAAGAGATGATGATGTGGCCGAAATCAGGCTGACCTGTCTTCGGGCAAAGCGTTGTGAATTCCGGACAATCGAATGTCACCACATATTCATTTTCCGGATGTTTGTTCTCGAATGTCTCGAGCAGCTGCGGAGCATAGTCCGTAGGATAGGCCACACCCTGGCAGCCGAGCAATGTCACTCCTTCAAGTTCTGATTCTTTTCTCATAGATATAAAATTGTTTGAAGCCTCCGCTTCGGGTTATTGCTCCAGCCGCAATGGCCGGTGCGAACCACAGGGAGCTGCCACCATCCCTGTCTTCTCCACAAAATTACAAAAAATTTCCGAATTTTCCCATTAAGCCGTGTAGTTAGCTGCTTTTAAGCTACACAAAGCGGCCTCTCTCACGAGAGGCCGCTTTGTCCACAACATCAATGTGTTGTTAAAACTTAAACTTAATGAACAAAAATCTATCTTCTTTCAAGACTTTAAACATCCTCCGGATAGAAAAAGTTTTGTCAAAAGTTCAAATTTAACTCTTCTTAACAAAATCCATCCCTTTACCAAATCCTTGGCTCAGCACTCCTGGATGCCTTCGTTCTCAAGCATCTCAATCTCTTTGGCAAGAGAATCACGCTGACTGCGAAGCTCACGAAGACGACGACCTTTAAGGATGATATCGAAATTATCTATATCGTTTTTCAGTTCATTGGTAGCCGCTGACAGACGTTCCCTATCCTTCGGCGACAATTCATTAAGCGCAAGGAGCACCTTCCGGGCTTTCTTGAGCATATCGTAGATGGCGGAAGGAGATGCATCACGATCTGTGGCAGCCTGCTCCTGACGGCGGCGCCAGCTCATGATGGCGGCATATTGGCGCGCCTCATCCTTTTCATAGAAAGCACGACGGTCGATCTCATCACGCCCCTCAAGATAAGCATCTTTATAAAGAGCAATTGTATCTGATTTCTTCATATTTCAAGCAACTTTTTTCTTATTAATCATCAATTATCCATCCCTATGATTCCCTGTAAGGTCATCCCTCCTGTTCCTTCTGTTCTTTCTCAAGAATCTCGATTATTGCCACGCTTACTGAAGCGACTCTCTGCATCTCCTCCTTGAGATTCTTCTGTGCTTTCAGACCATAGAGATAAACGGGGAGACCGATGACAGCAAACCAACGGGCAAATGCGCCGAACCATTTCACACGTCCCGGATGATAAACCCATAGATCGCGGATCACCGGATAGTCCATAAGTTTGTTTACGGCAAGTTGGTTCCTGCAGTCAGTCATGTAATCGATATCTCCCTCCAGCGTCTCGCTGATTGATTCCACGAGTGCGCCGTCGATACCCTTGGTCCAATAAACCGAATAACTTTCACGCTTAGAATATTTCTCAACAAAAGCAAGAGCCATCTCCTTGAGAGCCGAAAGACGCGCGATAGCTTCTTCAACTGAAATATCGTTGATGATGATCTCCTTGTAATTGACCTTCCTGTCCGGTTTGCGTCCGATAAGTTTCCGGAAGAAAGCCTTGTAGCGGTCACTGTCGAATACGGCTGAATCATTCATGGCCTTGTAAGTGAAATAGATTCCCAAAGGAGCCAGGATGAAGGTGGAGAGCCATATGCCACACCACACGATCCAGCGGCCATCGCGTGCCATTTTGTACCCCGTATTATCTATAATGTAATAGAAGAGGAAGAGCAGCACGGAGATCACGAGCGGAGTGCCGAGACCACCCTTGCGGATAATTGCCCCTAACGGTGCGCCGATGAAGAAGAACACCAGACATGCTACCGAAAGAGTGAACTTCCTCAGCAATTCTATCTCATGGCGGCGCAAAATGCGTTTCTCATCATGCACGGTCATAGCCTTGAACTGAAGTTCCGACATCTGCTGGTTGGCAAGCGACTGAGCCTGGCTGAAGATGCTCGATCTCAAATCGGGACTCAGTGCCGTGAGTAGAGTGTCGATATCTACGGGCTTCACAACCGTAGTGTCCCGGTCTATTTCAATTTTATTCTCCGCTATAGGATTACCCTCCTCATCCATAGGACGCATATCATCGCGATGTGCCAGAATTGGAAAAGCTATCCGCTTCAGCTCTGCGCCGTAGACAGCACCTGTGGAATCAAGTCGGGCTCCAATCGAATCGATCGAATGGGTGAGCTGGCTCACGTTCTTACCGACGTACTGATTGCGCATGCCGGATTCATCGAGACGGTTGAAGTTAGCGTCAAAGGGAATCATCACCTCCTTCTCGGCAAACTCCTCGCGACGGAAGGGGACGTTACGGTCCATGCTTTTCTGTTCGCGGAGATTCTCGAATTGCTGGCCTTCCCAAAGATGCAGATAGAGATAGCGCATGTCGGGAGTAAAGGCAAGTCGCCCGGAATCGGCAAGAAGGATCGTGGAATTGTCGCCTCCGTGGCTCACGTCATAGATCATCACGTCGTGAAGCATACCTGTCTCCCTGTTTTTAGATTTCACAAAGAGATTATAACCCGGGATATTTCCATAGAAAACGCCTTCGGGAATCTCCAGCTCCGGAGATTTCTGCTTGGCGGAGAAAAGGAGCGTATACATCTTCACCTGGGCGTGAGGAAGCACATCGTTCTGAAAGAAAAAAGCAGCCACGGCCACAAGCGATATGAACACTATCAGCGGACTCATGGCCTTGAGAAGCGAAACTCCGGAGGCTTTCATGGCTGTGAGCTCAAACTTCTCACCAAGATTTCCGAAGGTCATCAGGCTCGCCAAAAGGATGGCAAGAGGGAGTGCCATAGGCACAAGGCTGAGAGCCGCATAAAAGAAAAGCTCGGCGAGAACCGACAGCTCCAGACCCTTTCCGACAAGATCATCGATATTTTTCCATAGAAACTGCATGAGCACTATGAAGAGCACGATGAAAAAAGTCATCGCAAACAGGGGCAGAAAACTTTGTAAAATAAAAAGATATAATCGCTTTACAATTCTCATCTCACAAGGGGAAGATTGATTGAAAGTGTAAAATTACAAAAAAAAATGGAGCTTTTGCCTATATGCTTTCAAAATGTTTTTATTAACTTTGCATTAACTCATGCCGACGAGCCAATCCGGATCTGCCGACCCGCCTTATAACGCCGACATATCACATTTACAAACTAAGCGGAAAGTGAGCCAATCTCCTCCGCCTTTTTTAAACCTTATAAATACCCAATAAAGTCATGACCTTATTCGAAAGGCTTACAAAAAAAGCTCAGGAACACCCCCAGCGGCTTGTGCTCCCAGAATCAACCGAGCCCCGCACTCTTCAGGCGGCCGACGAAATAATTGCCAAGAAAGCGGCCAACATCGTTTTCCTCGGCAAGAAAGAGGAGATTCTCAATGTGGCTTCAGAACTTGGTCTCAAGCATATTGCTGAGGCGGAGTTTCATGATCCCGACGACACCTCCTTCACCGAAAAATATGCCGAACTCTTCTGTGAGCTCCGTAAAAAGAAGGGCGTGACTCTCCAGGACGCACGCTACACCGTGAAGAATCCCCTCTATCTCGGATGCCTCATGATCAAGAACGGCGATGCCGACGCAATGGTGGCCGGCGCCCTCAGCCCTACATCGAGTGTGCTCCGTGCGGCATTCCAGGTGCTGAAGACAAAACCCGGCATCTCTGTTGTCAGCGGTGCTTTCATCATGCTTCTGCCGGAAGGTTGCCCATTCGGCGACAACGGTATGCTCGTATTTGCCGACTGCGCCGTTGTGCCTGACCCCACAAAAGAGGAACTCGCGCAGATCGCAATCGCCACTGCAAAAACAACCAAAGATATTGCCGGACTCGATCCCGTAGTTGCTCTCCTGAGCTTCTCCACCAAGGGTTCAGCAAGTCATGAGAGAGTAGACAAGGTGAGGGAGGCTACAGAGATTGCGAAGGCTCTCGACCCATCTCTCAAGATCGACGGCGAGCTCCAGAGCGATGCCGCCATCATGCCCTCCGTTGGTAAGCTCAAAGCTCCCGACAGCGATGTGGCCGGACATGCCAACACACTCATTTTCCCCTCTCTTGAAGCCGGCAACATCGGCTACAAGCTCGTGCAGCGTATCTCAGGTGCCGGTGCCGTAGGCCCGATCCTGCAGGGTCTCGCAGCTCCTGTCAACGACCTCTCACGCGG
>CAZUNU010000181.1:0-5322 GCA_964622105.1 uncultured Sangeribacter sp.
TGGAGATTGCGAAGGCTATGCTATCAAAGGGTGTTGATCCGGAATTCATAGCAGAAGTCACCGGTCTTTCAATCAGTGATATCCGAGCATTATAGTATAACTCTTCTTCGGTTTGCAGGGGAGCCGATACATAGTTATATTATCGTTTATCCTTATCCCTCTCCTACCCTTTGCTTATAAGTCTTGCTTTTCTCAAACATAATATGGTTGAGTCAGAAAACTTTTACTAACTTTACGTTAAATTTCAGGATGCCCCTTTGGTATTCCTTTTCTCCTCAGGCCACACTATTTCATAAGTAGACTTATGAGCAAACTTCACATAACCTCATGGACGATTGCATGCGCCATCTTTTTCATGGTGCTGACTGCCTGTAATCACAAGGGCCCTGATCAAATGCTTATGGCCTTGAACAAGACTATTGAAGAAAATCCCCAAAAGGCTTTCACAGAACTCATGGCCATAAATCCCGATTCCCTTGACAGGCCGTCAAGACATTACCGTGACCTCCTCATCGTAAAGGCCTCTGACAAAGCCTATATTCCACACACCTCCGACAGCCTGATCATAAATGTGGTAAATTACTTTGAATTACTACCGGAGGAGCCCACTTACTCAGAAGCCCTGTATTATGCCGGTCAAGTTTATGCCGACTTAGGAGATCTTCCAATAGCTCTCGAATATTTACAGAAAGCTATTGACTCAACATCAGCCGATGTAAACGATCCGAAATTCAAACGGAATCTATATAGTCAGACAGGTCGTCTCCTTGAGGAGTTGAGACTCTCCCAAGAGGCTCTCCCCTATCTGAAGAAGGCCATTGAGATTTCAACAACCCTCAATGACAGTGTAGGTGTCTTCTACGACATGATGCACCTGATTCCCCTTTATAAAGGTTGTGATTCTCTGATCATGGCTAATAAATATCAAATTCAGGCATTGAAATATTCAAAGGCTGTATCAGCTAAAGATCAGGCTTGGTTAAACGTGGAACGTGCTTCTACATTCCTTCACGAAGGCAAAATTGATTCTGCTCTTATTATGATACGTCACAACCTAAATGATGTCGATACATTATGTCGCGACTATGCCCTCGGGATAGCGGCTGACATCTATAAACACGCCGGTATGATAGATACAGCCTACATGTATGCAAAGAAATTAGTCTTAAATCCCACTTCCGATAACAGAATCGCCGGGTATTCACTCTTGCTGTCACCTGATCTCTATCCTTTAATACCAAGCGATTCAATAAAAGAAACAGTGCAAGCGTATACAAGAGAAATAAGGGCTAATCGGGACTTGAACCAAGCTCGTGAAACTATGATTCAGAATGCACAATACAATTACTCAGTTCAGGTAAGGGAACGCAAAAAAGCGGAAATAGAAAAAATAAAGGCTCAAAGAACGAGCTACATAATAATATTCAGTTGTCTGGTATTTTCATTCGTTTTGATCTTATTCATTATTAGGATTAAGGTTAATTCCCGATTGACAGAAATGAAACTGAATAGTGCAATCCAACTGGTAAAGATCTTGAGGTTTCAAAGAATTCTTCAAATTGATAATAAAGTTGAAATTCCTCGGAGTGTAAAAACTGATAAGCAACGTGAATCTGAACAGAGCAAGAAGGAATTTTTGCAATTGTCGTATACTTCTTACAAGGATAAACTCAGAAATGAGCTCCTACAGGAATTGACATATCTGAACAGATTGAATTTATCCCTCAAAGATAATAATGAGTTATACACTTCCCCAATAGTTAGACAGCTACGCAAGCTCCTGTCATCAGGAAGTGTCATCAAGGAAAATATGTGGGTAAAAATTGAGTCGGCCGTCTTAAAAATATCCCCAAAATTCAAGACTACACTTATGACACTGACGTTAGATAAGATGACAGAAAAAGAGTATCAATTAGCTCTATTGAACCGGTGCGGGTTCAAGCCCAAAGAGATCTCGATCCTTATTTCAAGGAGTAAAACTGCGGTTACTGACCGCAGAAGATTCCTATCGCAGAAGATTTTTGGAGAGACTTCCGACAAAGGCGCACTGGATAAGCTAATATCAAGGCTCTGAACTATATACTGAGGAATATTCGTACTGTAATCGTACTTTAAAAGTACGAAACTTATTCTAACAATTCATTTTCGTACTCAAATAATGGCATTTCTGAAGTAAGGAATCTAACTTCGCGTTCACAAACAAAATTAAAAAGCGATGAAAAAGTTATTCCTTCTATTTTTATTATTGTTCATGCAACAATCGGTATTCGCTCAAGCCGAAGATTCTATTTCGGTACCACTCTCTGAAACTGATCGTCCGGAGGAGCAGAAGCCACCGAGAAAAGGCAACCGTATGCCTTCTATGAAAGAAGTGTGCGTGATAGATTTCTCTTCAAAGAGTATTAGCTCATCAATAGGATTAGAAATTGTGACATATGAGCTCTGGAACGAGGCCGGGGAGTATATTGTGACATCAACTTTTGATGACACTGATATGGTAGACTTCCTGTCAACAATAAAAGGAAGCTATCAGCTGCATATCGTCACTGAGTATTCAGTATATTTCGGTTATATTGAATTATAAGGGTATTACATCCCTGTACTATTTGACTGAAAGACTGGAGATTTATCTTTGCCTTCTTTAACGAATTATACTGTTTTTGCAGTTAAAACTATTCGGAAGCCCATACTAAATCAACCACTTTAATAATCATGAAAATCAGGTTTAGTATTCTTACATTTGCTTTTTGCTTACTCCTGTTGAGTTGTGCAGGGAAACAGCAGAAAAGGTATGAGAAGGAGATTTTGGAATGGAGTAAGAAGACAATAATCTTTCCCGACTCTATGCGCTCCATTTTTGGAGAAGATATTCAAGCTCCGAATTCTGAATTCACAATCGTAGCTTATTTTGACTCCGTGGGTTGCACGAGCTGTCGTATGAAGCTTCCTGAATGGTGTAAGATTATGACGAAAGTGGATTCTATCATGGGAAATAATCAGGTATCCCTTCTTCTTGTCACTGGATCGCATGAACTGGCTGATTTGCGTAATATGGTTAAGAGAGAAGCCTTCCCTTACACTATTCTCAATGATTCGTCCGGTATATTTGCACAGCTCAATTCCATACCCGATGATACGCGTCTTCAGACATTCCTGCTTGACAACAATCACAAAGTCTATCTTATTGGTAATCCAACTCACTCACTTGAGATGCGAAAACTATATCTCGATCATTTTGCATTCATTAGTGATAAGGTATATAGTTCTGGTGAGGAAAGCATTGAGGAATTTGATTTTGGTCCTATAAAAATCAATGAACTGGCACATCATGATTTCAGACTGAAGAACATTTACCCGGACACTCTCCACCTCAAGGAAATTCTTTCTTCATGCGAATGCACTACAGCTGAAGTTTCAAGCCGTAAGATTGCTCCAGGAGATTATTATGATGTAGTCGTCTCTTTCCGGGATTCTGTCCCGGGAGAATTTATCAGATCAGTTACTGTGAAGTATCAAGATTCTATACCAGATCAGATTCTTGAGATCACAGGAAAAATAGTAAGATAATTTGATGAGAAAATGCCGGAAAGATACTGTAGTATCTCTAAAGGCTATATTAATAAACATAATCTTTAATTTTATCGAAATGAAAAAGAAATTTTTCTTCGGAGTTGCGTTCATGGCCGTGGCTGCCTGCGCTTTCGGTCTGAGATTGTATAACCAGACCTCCGACACCGCACTCACACCTCTCCAGATGCAGAACCTCGAGGCTCTCACAAGCACCGAAACAGGCTCTGGCATGTCTTGTACGTACAATATTGAGTATACGGGAGGGTATTCCATGCCGCTCTACTGTCCTACTTGTAGTTGGAAGTACGGTTACGTGGCAACCGGTTCTTACGGTACTTGCCCATAATTCAAACATCATCTCTGGTCTCGCTCCCCAAATAACAAGTATATGAAACTCCAAGCAATGTTCAGAAATCATTTGAAAAGGTTTTCAGTGATACTAACCATTATAACCTTACTTAGTGCATGTGCCGGAAATGGCAATAAGGGATTTGATAGTTCAGTAAAGGATATCGACTATAAAGATTTCAGAGTTCACAAAGATATATCACCAACAGATATTAAAATCCTTGACCTATCCTCTTTCGGAATCATGGACTTTAAAATAGCAGACTCAATTCTATTAGTCTCTGTTACCCATTCTCCCGGACTCTGGCATTTGTATTCTCTTCCTGCAGTTGATTCTATAGGTCAAATCCTTGATTTGGGGAGCGGACCACTTGAGGTTCCAATGCCTTTCCCTTGTTCTTTTGCCTCTTTCTTACGTGATTCCAAAGATAAAACCATAGTTTCATTGCCCATAAATGAAACAGGAAAAATCTTGAAATTTCAGTTAGATGGCAAAAAGACCGCTGTAGATTGGAAAGATTCAACCCAAATTGTCTCAGCGCCTATTATTCCAACCACCATATGGGCCTACACACTTAGTGACAACCTCCTATATCAAGCCAGGGTTATTCCTGACAGCTGTAAGATTACAAGAAGTCTCTGGAATATGTCAAACGATTCAATATTACCACCTAACCGTGCCATCACAATCTTGAATGAACGTAGGGTGGAAAACATGGGTGACATTCCCTCAATTCTAACTAAACCGATAATAAGTCCTGATGGTAAGCTTGTGGCAGAAATTTCAGGATTCCAAAATGAAATCCTGATTTACAACCCAAAAGCTGATAATTTCATCACCGTTCGATATCCGAAGATCAATATTGACGATGATAAAATAAGAGAAATGGCCTCTCGTGGTATTTCTTTTCTCAGTACTGCCAATGGCTATGATGATTTCTTTGCGGTGGTCAGAAATACCATCAAGGACATGACCGTGGAAGACCGTTTCATAGACTTTATTTCTTGGGACGGTACTCCATTGGGCTCTTTAAAGATCGATTTGCCAAACTTCAGAGCTTTCGACATAGATACGAATAGCAATACTTTGTATCTACTTAACAGAGAAACTGATCAAATCGAATTCATTGATATCACCGATTTTGTCAATTCTTTGAGTAGAGATTAAAGGAATAAAACTAACTCAGATCTGGTAGAGCGTAGCATTAAGATTCCATTCCGGATCAGATTCTTGAGATCACAGGGGGAAATCGCAAGATAATTTGATGGGAAAAATACTCGAGAGATACTAAAGCATCTCAAATGGCTATATTAATAAACATAATCTTTAATTTTATCGAAATGAAAAAGAAATTTTTCTTCGGAGTTGCGTTCATGGCCGTGGCTGCATGCGCATTCGGTCTG
>CAZUNU010000182.1:0-5294 GCA_964622105.1 uncultured Sangeribacter sp.
TCCGCTCGTTCACATTCGCTATGATCTTCGGTGTGATTGTAGGTACGTTCTGCTCACTCTACTGCGCAGCTCCGATCGCCTACAATATCATCAAGCGTAGCCAGAACAAGCAGAATGCTGCCGATGACGGCAAACCTGTTCTTCAGGGCAACCGCCGTTTCAAATAATTCAGATTTCTTTCAATAGAATTTGAATCAAATGTAAATAAAAATAGAGCCGATACGCCGGATAGCGTATCGGCTCTATCTCTAAAAACCTCATATAAATCTCCCAATGAAGACCGCATTAATTACAGGCGTCACCGGACAAGATGGCTCCTACCTGGCCGAACTGCTTCTTGAAAAGGGCTACGATGTGCATGGCACAATACGTCGTTCCTCTGTAGATTTTCGGGAGCGCATAGCTCATCTCGAAGGTCATAAGAATTTTCATCTCCATTATGCCGATCTCGGCGATTCGATGTCGATAATGCAGGTGATCAGCAAGGTGCGTCCCGATGAGATATATAACCTTGCCGCACAGAGCCACGTGCAGGTAAGTTTTGACTGTCCTGAGTATACCGCGCAGGCGGATGCGGTCGGGGTGTTGCGTATTCTTGAGGCAGTGAGGCTTTGTGGACTTACCGACACCTGCCGGATCTATCAGGCCTCCACGTCAGAACTATACGGAAAGGTTGAGAGCGTGCCTCAGAATGAGGAGACCCCTTTCCATCCCTATTCTCCCTATGCAGTTGCCAAGCTTTATGGTTTCTGGATCGTGAAGGAATACCGTGAGGCTTATGGAATGTATTGCTGCTCGGGCATCCTCTTCAATCATGAGAGCGAGCGCCGCGGTGAAACTTTTGTCACAAGAAAGATTACTCTCGCTGCCGCCCGCATTGCTCAAGGGAAGCAGGAGAAGCTGTATCTGGGCAACCTTTCATCACTGCGCGACTGGGGTTATGCGAAAGACTATGTGGAATGTATGTGGCTGATTCTTCAGCAGCCTAAGCCTGATGACTACGTCATTGCCACGGGTGAGCAACATTCTGTGCGTGAATTCTGTCTCCTGGCGTTCAAGCGCGCCGGAATAGAGCTGGAATTCGTAGGAGAGGGTGAGAATGAGAAAGGTATCGACAAGAAGACCGGTAAGGTTCTTGTGGAGGTTTCACCCGATTTTTACCGTCCCACGGATGTGGTCAATCTGTTAGGCGATCCTTCCAAGGCCAAGCGCGAGTTAGGTTGGAATCCAACAGAAAAGACATCGTTTGAGCAGCTCGTAAATCTTATGGTGGATGCGGATATGGCGAAGGTAGCCGTAGAACGTGCCGGCGAACAGGTGCGCACCAATCTTGAGGAATATCTGGAGAAAGGAATCGTGAAGTAATGCTTGAGAAGATACAGAAAAGTCTGGGCAAGTTGGGAGCCTCAGTCGGTTCTTTGGCCAAGGTGGCGTTGATGTCGAAAAGTGTCTCGCCAAAAGGAGCTGAGAAACCGGGTAGAGGGATTGTGATCATGGGAAACGGACCCTCGTTGCGACAGACTATTGACACCGATTCCGAATGGCTGCTGAGCCATGACCTGATGGCCGTGAATTTTGCGGCAAATACGCCTGATTTCCACCATCTGCGTCCGAGTCATTACATACTTGCCGACGGCCATTTCTTTTCAGGCAATCAGACTGATCCGAATGTGCGTAAGCTTTGGGAGGAATTAGGAAAGGTCAACTGGAAGATGACGTTGTGGGTGCCGGCAAAGATGCTTCATCTTGCCAAAGCCCTGGTGATAGGGAATGACGATGTCACCCTTAAGACATTCAACCTCACTCCATTGGAGGGTAACAGGGCACTTGTCAACAAATTGATTGATGCGGGGCTCGGTATGCCACGTCCGCGCAATGTGATGATTCCAGCCATTATGGCAGCTATCAGGGAGGGCTACCGGAAAATTTGGCTCTGTGGTGCTGATCATACGTGGACCCGTACGCTCAGCGTGGATGATGAAAACTTTGTGGTGAGCATACAGCCTCATTTTTATGAGGATAACGATAAGGAGCATCAGAGGGTGCGTGCGGCATATGCCGGATTGCATCTGCATGATGTGCTCGGCAGCATGACTATCGCTTTCCGGAGCTATTGGGAGATAGCGGAATATGCCAAGGCACGCGGCGTGGAGATAATCAACGCCACACCCGGCTCAATGATAGATGCCTTTCCAAGGAGGAAGGGGTAAGAGGGAATAGGGATTAGGGGGAGCTGAAGCTCCCCCGCTTGAACAAAAACCAACCTGCTTTAACAAAAATATGGGTTATAGGCATGGGTGAGGGTTTAGGGATTCTCTTCCTCGGGGGATTCGGGACGCGCGTAGGCGCCAAGAGTCGGATGGCCCGGATCAGGACCCTCTGTGAGCCTGTCGACGCCATCCATGTCGTAGAGAGCTTCCGGAAAGACGTAAGCCGGATTCCCTTTGCCAAGCGCCGGCGAGTCGGGCTGCAGATGATAATTGAAGTAATAGTCTGAACGGATGGTCAGAAACATCGGGTCCTCATTCCAGAGACAGTTTATGAAATTATCATCGTCGGAACCGGCAGTTTTCACGAGACAGTCGCGCACGAATACGGCTGAACCTGTGAGGTCAGTGGGTGATACGGGCAACGACATGCCATAGATTATGCAATTGTCGAAAGATGCTTTCATCAGTGGCGGACGTCCGCCACCCATGTCATCAGGCAAAAGATGGAAGAGGCTCACGTTCGCTTCAGTGGGGATAGCGAAGAGATAGTTGTTGGAGACTGTGCACTGAGTGAAAAGATGCTCTCCACCGGTAAGACGCACCACTGCCTCTGCTGCCTCGGAGAAGCAGCATCCGTAAGCATCAGCTTTTGCATACTTTATGTCGAGCACGGTGGAGCGGGAATTGTGAAGCCAACTGTTCACAAGCGTGAGCTTAGTGCGGGAGGTGTCGCCACAGGAATCAACGCGCAAGCCGTTAACAGTGGAGCGCATGTCGACGTTTTCCAGGCGGTTGCCGAAAGATTCCGGCGCTATGCTTATGCCGTCCCATTGACCGGCCATAATGTCGTAGCTCACGCCCGGCAATACGTTGTCGATTCTGTCTCCGCGGAAATGGATGGGATTTTCCGGAGTGCCTTTGGCATCGATGCAGCCCTCTATGCGCAGTGCGGCTTTGTCGTGGAAGAGTACCTGTGTGCCCGGCTCGATAGTGAGAGTGACTCCTGGTGCCACCCTGAGAGTGTCGAACACTACGTAGGGGAGTTCCGGAGTGAGGTGCATATCCTGCTCAACTGTCAGGCCGCGTAATCGGCGTACATTTAGCGCCATAGCCTCCACCTCAACCTCCTGGGTGACTCCGTTGGTCACAAACTCCAGGCAGTCGGCAATCCGTCGTGGCTCAATAGCCGCATCTGCATCTACATAACATTCAATGAAGATGTAGATAGAGTCTTTGCCACGGATCTCCACATCGCGGAAGGAAGTTCCGCTAACTCCGTCAACGTTGAAGCTGAAGGGTGAATCCGGATTGCGGAAACGTATGGAGGAGATATTGACCCCCTTCTTGTTGCGGTTGAACACAAGGAGCCGGGCAGTGGGAGTGCCCAAATCGGTGAAAACGGTGCCGAAACTTACGGTGTCGGTAGAAAAAGTAAGAGTAGCCGCCGGTGAGTCGGTGAAATCATCATTAATACATGAAGAGATGATTAAACCAACAGCTGCGGCAAAAGTCAATAATAGGGAGCGCATCTTGTTCATAACAGATAAACGCTCAAGACGTCTTGGAAATTGTTTAAATGAAGTATATGCTTATTGCCGGAGAGGCATCCGGCGACTTACATGCCTCCAACCTTATCACGTCGCTGAGAAAACTTGATCCGGCAGCCGAATTCCGTTTTTTCGGTGGAGATCTTATGGCGAAGGCCGCGAGGACATCGCCTGAGATTCATTACGAGAACATGAACGTGATGGGTTTCTCGGAAGTGATTCGCAAGCTCCCGCAGATAATGCGCAACCTTAATACCGCCAAAAAACTTGTGCGCGAGTTCAAGCCCGATGTCCTGATATTGGTAGACTATCCGAGCTTCAATCTCAAGGTAGCCAAATATGCTCATAAACTCGGAGTGAAAGTAGACTATTTCATCTCTCCCAAGGTGTGGGCATGGAAAGAATGGCGAGTGAAGCAGATAAAGAAATATGTTGACAATCTGTATTCTATCCTACCTTTTGAGGTGCCTTTCTTCCAGAAACATGATTATAAGGTCACTTATGTAGGCAATCCGTCGGTGCAGGAGATTGACTATGCCCTTGGTCATCTTCCACCGCGAAAGCATTTTGTGGAACGTCAGGGTCTGAATAATCCCGAAAAGCCGATAATTGCCCTTCTTCCCGGTTCCCGGCGAGGCGAGATACGCAATAACCTGCCTATGATGATAGAAGCCGCCAAGAATTTTCCGGAATATGACTATGTGGTGGCCGCGGCACCGGCAGTGCCCGAGAAGTTTTACCGGGAGGTTGCCCAGGATCCGGGCCTTCAGCTTGTATTCGGTTCTACACCTACGTTGCTGAAATATTCACGTGCGGCAGTGGTCACATCCGGCACAGCCACTCTTGAGACTGCCCTTATCGGCACCCCGCAGGTGGTGTGTTACCGTGGCAACGGAAGCAAGTTCACCTATAAGCTTATGGAGAAGGTGCTGAAAGTGAAATTTGTTTCGCTTCCGAATCTCATAGTCGGCAACAGTATTGTGCCTGAGCTCCTGCTTCACCAGTGCACTCCTGCAATGATTGCCCGCGAGCTCGCTCCATTGCTACCCAATTCTCCGAAACGTGAGTGGCAAATCTCAGGCTACAAGAATATGCGTCGGCGTCTGGGCAATAGTGTTGCAAGCGATTATGTAGCTGAACTCATAACCGATTCTCTCGGGCTCTCCACGCATCATGATCACTCGGGGAGCGACCCGCTACAGAGCGGCGTTGCTCCAGGCGGACCGGATACAGAGGGTCGCACTCAGCCCCCGCGTCGCAAGAAGCGCAAGAAACGCAAGCCGGCCTCTCAGGACAATAGCATAGAATCAGCCAAAGACACACCAGCAAAAAAAGATAGTGAAGAGATATGAGAAAATAGGGACGCCAGTCACGGCGTCCCTATTTTCTCATGCTACTACTAATTGGTTTTATATCGATTGGTATTAGAAAAATGGCTGCGTGAGGGGTGTCAAAATAGATAATACGATAAAATGTAGGGAGATCGCTCTGCGATTTGACATTGAATATCAAATGGATATCTAAACATGCCAAAGGC
>CAZUNU010000183.1:0-5196 GCA_964622105.1 uncultured Sangeribacter sp.
ATTCTGCTACATATATTGGCTATGTTGCCCCGGCAAGTGTAAACCCTGAGCTTCACGGTATAGGCTGGGGAATTCTGGGCTCCGTTCTGGCTACCCTTGCTGTGGTAGTACCCAGCTTCCTGCTCGTGCTTTACAGCTCTCATTTCATACGCCGCCACAGTGAGAGCGGTGCCATCAAGGCTATTTTTTCAGGTTTGCGTCCGGTAGTGGTCGGTTTGATCGCTTCTGCCGCAATCATGCTTATGAATGCGGCCAACTTTAATCCAAACGGAATCTCATGGCAGCTATGGGTCAACATCATCATATGTGCCATATCGTTCTGCCTTGTGTATTTTAAAATACCCTATAAAGGGAAAAAGATCAACCTCCATCCAATCCTTATCATTGTAGTGGCAGGCATTGCAGGCTATCTTATCTACGGCCTCTGAAACAAGCATAAACTCACAACCCCAATCCAATGACATATCAAAACGCATTAGACTATCTTTATAGTCAGCTTCCGATGTTTTCCCGTGTCGGGGCAGCCGCCTATAAGCCAGGCCTCGACACAAGTCTTAAGATCGATGAATTCTTCGACCATCCTCACAGAAAATTCAAATCTATCCACGTGGGTGGAACAAATGGAAAAGGAAGCACATCACATATGATCGCAGCTATACTTCAGAGCCAGGGTTATAAGGTCGGTTTATATACTTCCCCTCATCTGGTGGATTTCCGGGAAAGAATGCGCGTCAATGGCGAAATGATACCTGAGGATAAAGTGATAGAATTTGTAGAAAATTGGCAGAAATCCGGTTATGACGGTCATCCCTCTTTCTTTGAGCTGACCATGATGATGGCTTTCGACTGGTTTGCAAAAGAGAATGTTGATTATGCCGTGATTGAGGTAGGAATGGGAGGCCGTCTTGACTCTACCAATATCATTACCCCCGAAATGTGCGTCATCACCAACATATCAAACGATCATTCACAGTTCCTGGGCAGCACACTCCCGGCTATAGCTGCTGAAAAGGCCGGCATTATCAAAACCGCAATCCCGGTAGTTATAGGTGAAGCGGAAGGAGAGATTCGCGAAGTGTTTGCTAAAAGAGCCAAAGAGGTTGGTGCGCCAATAATCTTCGCCGAAGATCATTCTCGAATCGACCGTATCCAAGAGCACAATCCCTCCGGTTGGGAGGGTCATTCGAAAGAAGGTCGATGGATATCACCCCTCTCCGGCGATTACCAGAAGAAAAATCTCAATACAGTGCTTCATGCCGTAGATCTGATGAGAGAGGTCGGCATAAGAATAGATGATGGAAATGTGGCTAAAGGTATAGAGGGAGTCGAAACCCTTACGGGTCTGCGAGGTCGGTGGACTATGATAAGCAGTTCTCCTCTGACCATAGCTGATACAGGCCATAATATAGCCGGCATCACCTACAACATGAATCAGCTTGCCCGACTGATGCAGAACCGACCGGATGGTAAACTGAGGATTGTAATAGGGTTCGTGGCAGACAAGGCCATAGACAAGATCCTTGGTCTGCTTCCGAAAGACGCCATATATTATATCACAAATGCCTCCATACCGAGAGCCCTTCCCGCTGAAGATCTTTATCGCCTCATGACAGAGGCCGGATTGAAAGGTTCGACATATCCAAATGTCGCCACTGCCTATGCAACGGCACTCGAAGAGGCAGGTGCAACTGAAGATATTGTGTTTGTCGGAGGATCCACTTTCATTGTAGCCGATTTATTGACAGCCCTCTCCCAACAGCCATGAAACAATTCCTGATAACGGCCTTGGTAATCTTTTTCACGGCTGTCACAACACATGGAGAAGTGACCATCAAACCGATCGGCCGAACGCCCACACTACACGTAGATGGGACACCTATGTTGATAATCGGTGGAGAACTTGGGAATAGTAGCGCATCGTCTGAACCGGATATCAGAAAGAATCTGGCGAAATGTGCCCGCATGAACCTGAATACGGTGTTGGTGCCGGTTTACTGGGATCTATTAGAACCGGAAGAGGGTGTTTTCGACTACACTCTCCCCGATGCAGTCATCCGTGAAGCTCGAGCCAACGATCTGAAAGTCGTATTACTTTGGTTCGGCGCCTGGAAAAATTCCATGAGCTGTTATGCTCCCGAATGGATTAAGAATGACTGGAAACGTTTCCCTCGTGCCAAGACTTCTACGGGCAAACCACTCGAGATTCTTTCAGCCTTTAATGACAACGTATTCAAAGCCGACTCCACAGCCTTTATCAACCTGCTTCATCACCTTGACAGGACGGATACAGACAACACGGTACTGATGATTCAGATTGAGAATGAAATCGGAATGCTTGAGGATGCACGAGATCATTCAGTTGCAGCTGACTCCGCATTCAATGAGGGTGTTCCCCTGAAACTTATAAACCAACTCAATCTTCCTTCTCACTACAAAGCCGGTAAACTCTCCTGGAATGAAGCATTCGGCGGACCATCTCCTGAGGCCGACGAAGCATTCATGGCATGGCATTATGCCGGCTATGTCGGGCGTCTTGCTGAAGCTGCCAAAAAGGCAATCAAGCGTCCGCTATATGTAAACGCTGCCATGAACAGCCGTGGAAGGAAACCTGGTGAATATCCTTCGGCCGGACCACTTGCTCACCTAAAAGATATTTGGAAAACAGGAGCACCGGACGTAGACATAATGGCACCGGATATATATGACAGCGGATTCAAAGGATGGGTAGACCAGTATGCTCTGCCTGATAATCCACTTTTTATTCCGGAGATAAGACATTGTGACGACAATCCAGCCCAAGCTCTGTATGCCTTCGGCCAACACGGAGCTATCGGGTTTAGTCCCTTTTCTATCGAAAACGGTAGCGATGATCCTGCCAACCGTAGCGTGAAAGGGTTTAAAAAGCTTCGTGAATGGGAACCGTTGCTTTTGAAATATCGGAGAGAAGGCCTCTCGAAAGGTATATACTTCGATAAAGATGATAAAGAAATATCCTTCTCATTTCCCTCCAATCCAAAATCCGAGAAACCTGCCGAGACATCTTATCCACTATCGGAAATCTCTGCTGAGGTAATTGATTCCTTACAGATAACGGCGTCGCATTTCTTCACCCTACCGTGGGATCCTCGTGCTACTGACGGCTCCGAATGGCCGGCAGGTGGGGCCGTAATCATTCGTATTGCTCCTATGGAATACATCATAGCCGGCACCGGGGTTGTAATCAAGTTTGAGGGAATCAATGAAATGGCCGACAAGCGTACGCTTGGTGAGGACGGTTTCCTCGCAACCGGAGTATCTAAAGCCGAAACCAAATCGCCCTCAACCGCCAATTACTCCACCACGGATAAACGAATTGGAATACTCTACTGCGATGAAGTTGATCCGGCATTAAAGCGCATACGTCGCCTTTCAGGCGATGAAACCCATCAAGGCCGTCATGTCCGTATCTCTCCGGACGACTTCTCAATTCTCCATGTAAAGCTATATTCATATCGCTAAACTATCATACCTGCTCCCCCGTAATGTTACAGAGCCGGGAGATTACCACGTGGTAATCTCCCGGCTCTGTAACATTACGGGGGTAAATTCACCCGATTATTCTTCCTTGTCAGGAATCCTTTTCTTCATTATTGCCATGCTTCTGGCGGGCGTGAGTTTTCGACTGGTTGCTGTTGAAATCACTCTCCTCCTTGAGGTCGATTTCCTTTCCTGCCTCGTCAAGCACCCTGTATTGCAGATAAGCCAATGCCTCATCGGCAATCACCTTGAAGGAGCGTCCGTATGTACGACGCCATTTTCCGTATAGAGAAAACATTCCTTTCTTGATATACGCTTCCACGTAGGGATGCACATACATGGTGAATTTCTTGACTTTCAAATGATTTACCAGATACTCGATCTTCTCGCCGAGTTTGTCTGTAAAAAGTAGCGACGGCTGAATCTCCCCCTTTCCGAAACATGAGGGACACGTCTCGCTGGTAGTGATGTCAAGAGCCGGACGCACACGTTGACGTGTGATCTGCATAAGGCCGAATTTGCTCAGGGGCAGAATGTTGTGGCGCGCTCTGTCGTTAGCCATGATTTCTCTCATATGGTCGTAGAGAGCCTGACGATGTTCAGCCTTGTTCATATCTATGAAATCGATAACGATGATTCCACCCATATCGCGCAGTCGCAACTGCCGGGCTATTTCATCGGCTGCCTTCAGATTCACATCGAGGGCATTCGTCTCCTGGTCGGCCGAAGCCTTGCTGCGGTTGCCTGAGTTGACGTCAATCACGTGCAGAGCCTCAGTATGCTCTATAATAATGTAGGCGCCGCTCTTGAAAGAGACGGTCTTGCCGAAAGAGCTTTTAATCTGACGTGTGATGTTGAAGTGATCGAAGATAGGGACGTCTTTGCCATAGATCTTGACAATCTCACGGTTCTCCGGTGAAATCAACCCCACATAGTTCTGTATTTGTGTGAAGGTCTCTGTCTCGTTGACGTAGATATTTTCGAATGTCGGACTGAAAATATCCCTGATTACGCTCACCGCTCTTGAATCTTCCTCATAGATAAGCATCGGAGGCTGACTCCTCTGCATTTTGGCGATTGATTCTTCCCAACATTTCACAAGGCTTCTCAGCTCATTGTTCAGTTCCGCTACCCTCTTGTTTTCTGCCGAGGTGCGAACGATCACGCTGAAACCTTTCGGCTTTATGCTTCCAATAAGCTGGCGCAGACGTATCTTCTCTTCGGTAGACTTTATTTTCTGTGAGATAGAGATCTTGTCGCCAAAAGGCATGAGCACCATATATCGCCCCGTAAATGAAATTTCGGTTGTGAGGCGGGGTCCTTTAGATGAAATAGGCTCCTTTGCTATCTGCACCAGCAACTGCTGGCCAGGCTGGAGCACATTCTGGATGGTGCCTTGCTTCGGGATATCGGGTTCGAGCTGAAACTTCGATATGTTGGGTATCTTTTTCTTGTCGGCCATAGCTTCCTGCAAATAAGCATTGTAGGTGCTGAATTGGGGCCCGAGGTCAAGATAATGAAGAAAAGCATCCTTTTCATAGCCAACGTCGAGGAAAGCGGCATTAAGCCCCGGCATAATCTTTTTCACTTTTGCCAGATAAAGATCGCCTACAGCATATGCTATATTGCGGCTCTCCTTCTGAAGCGACACCAGACGCCCGTCTTCAAGCAATGCTATCG
>CAZUNU010000184.1:0-5195 GCA_964622105.1 uncultured Sangeribacter sp.
AGGATGTTTTCTCGTGCGAGAATGAGGTTATCGCCTTGCCATTCATAGCCGTAAGTTGAGCGAAGCGCAGCCTTAGCAGCGGCAAGCCACTCGCCGGATTTTTCGGTGTTCTCCGAGACTACGCGCAGTTTGCGGTCGAGCAGACCGATGCGCATTTCGATTGGGAGTGGTAGCCCTGTAACGGTGTCATAACGACTGACGAGATAAGGAGCCTCGCCGCAAGTTATTTCAAGGCGATTTTCGGTAACGTAGTCACGCCAAGTCTTGCCCTCAGGGAACTCAATCTTACCATCGGTAGGTTGCCAAGTATGCGACCCCTCAGGAGTATCAATTTCAGTGTTGAAAACATTCTCACGACCGAACCAAGCATTATCAACAAGGTTGTTTTGCTTGTTGCATATCCAAGAGGGAGTGAACACCTCTGCCATTTCTCGACTTCGCTGTTGTTGTTGCTGACGAGACTTCAAAGAGCGAGGCACAATCACATCACCATTCTCGCCGGTTATAGACTCAATGGTGATTTGATCGGAGAATTGATAACCTGTTCCACGTGCGGCATAATTATCTGTTGCCCAAAATATGTTACCAGTAGTGGTATGGTCTTTGAGCAACATAGAGAGCAATTCTGGCGAAATTGTCAGAATATCATTCTCTTGGATATCGACTTCCATTTCTTTCATATAAGCGAAAATGCCTTGGTGCCATCTGAAAGCTGACCAATATCAGTAACGACCATAAGGATTCCCTAAGATCAGTTTTGCTCTCGCCAGAAGTCTTGGATGTTATTGTTTAGTCAATCTCAGATTAATATTACTTAGTTGCAAAATTAGCAATTTCCTTGAGATAATCGTTAGTAAATCCCTGGAAAATCAGGATACTCCTGTTATTGTCACACGTAGCATATGCCACCGACGGCCATTATGATCGGTAATAGACAACAGTCTACGGATAGGGGGTTGGACAAGATTTTGCACAAATTAGTGCAAAATCTCCAAGTCATCGATACATAGATAAAACTGCGCTTTTTTTAACTGCTGGCTTCACCTACTTTGGCGCCTCTTCAAGATGATTGCTCTTCAACTGGTCACCTGGGGGTGGACATGCGGGTGAGGAAGTCGGTTATAAGGGGGAGGCAGTCTTCGGGTTTATTTGCATCGGAGCAAATGGTCTCAACCGGACAGATGCCTGTGCCTGTCCGGTTGATGATGTGAGGTTCAAGTTTTCCGTAAGTTACAAGTATACCACTACTGCTGTATACAGGGATAGTGTTACTGTTATTTACAGATACAAAGTTCTCGTGACTTGAAGGTATTCTGTTACCGGTTAGCATCTCTAAGGCGGGGACACTGATGACATCGGCGTAGACTTCTTTTACACCACCTAATACCATGAGAGCGGCTGCCCCTTTGCCGATTACTTTGTCGGCCAAAAGAGCATCTTTAAGCAATTCCGGCTGCTGAGTCAATATCCGGTAGAGGGCTTTAACTCCTCTTTCCCTGCAGAGGGTTATCTGTCCGCAGGAATAAATGACGCAGGAACATCCTTCCGAATGCAGAAGCTCTATCAAATCCTTTATTTCAATTGCCATAGATGGATATTTTCAGTTCTCCCAAAGCTTCGGGTTTATAGAGTGTTCTGCTTTAGATTCTCGACGAAGGCGTCGATTCTCTGCATCTGGGCCGGTATATCGATTGATTGCGGGCAGTGGGGGGCACATTGGTTGCAGGCAATGCAATGGTTGGCCTGACGAAGTTTGGGAACGCTTCTGTCGTAACCTACAAGGAAGGCCCGGCGTGCCTCCCTGTAGTTCTCGCTTTGGGAAGAAGCAGGCACGTTGCCCTCGTTGATGCACTTGTTATAATGAAGCAGGATTGCCGGAATGTCAAGACCATAAGGACACGGCATACAGTATTTACAGTCGTTGCATGGGATTGTGGGATACTGCATCATTAGGTCTGCCGTATCATAAAGATAAGCAAGCTCTTCTTCATTGAGCGGTTTGAGCGGACAGTAAGTGGAGAGATTGTCCATGAGGTGCTCCTTATACGTCATGCCGCTGAGCACGGTCAACACTCCCGGGAACGTGCCGGCGTAGCGGAATGCCCATGAGGCCACGCTCCGATCGGGTTCTTTCTGCTTAAAGCGGGTGACAACATGCTCGGGCACGTTTGAGAGGCGACCTCCAAGCAGAGGCTCCATGATTACAGCCGGGATGCCTCGCTTCTCAAGTTCGGCATAGAGATACTCAGCGTTAGTGTTTCTTGGGTTTACCTCCTTGGCATGCTTCCAGTCCACATAATTCAGCTGTATCTGCACGAAATCCCATTTATATTTGTCATGCTGTGAGAGTAGATAGTCAAACACTCTTATATCTCCATGATAGGAGAAGCCGAGATTCTTGATTCTTCCGGCCTCACGCTCTTTCATGAGGAAGTCGAGCACTCCGTTGTCGATATAGCGTTTGTTGAGATTGTCCATTCCGTCTTCACCCATGCCGATGCCGTGAAGCAACATATAGTCGATATGATCCGTCTGAAGCTCCTTCAGTGAATTATGGTACATGCCGATAGAGGCTTCGCGGCTCCACGTTGAGGGTGCGAAATTCGAGAGCTTTGTAGCTATAAAATAATTCTCACGCGGATGGCGGCTAAGTGCGATGCCTGTGGCTCGTTCGGAGCGTCCCTTACAATAAGCCGGCGACGTGTCGAAGTAATTCACGCCGTGAGCAATTGCCGTATCTATGAGATCATTCACAGTCTCCTGATCTATCTCATCCTCACCCTCTGCTCCATTCTCAACGGGCTTGGTGGGCCAACGCATACAGCCGTAGCCGAGTACAGAGACTTTCTCTCCGGTTTTTGGGTTGGTGCGGTAGGTCATCTTTCCGTCTTCGATTTGAGCGGTGGAGGCGGTGGAGGTAGAGAGTTTATTGCCTGCGGAGTTGCATCCGGCCATGGCCAGACCTGTGACGGAAGCGCCTAATCCGAGTCGTTTCAGAAAATCTCTCCTGTTTATATTATTACTTTTCATTAATGTGTCGGTTTGATATCAGATTATACGATGGCGTTCATGTCCTTCCACATATATTGCACTGAAGGGACGCGACGGACAGAGATTCTCACAGGCGCCGCATCCGATGCAACGCTCCGTGTTTACTACCGGAACCTTGACTGATTCTTCATTGTCAGGATCAGAGGGCACCATGATTATTGCGCCTGCAGGACAATGACGGGCACAGTTACCACATTCTACACCATCGGTAAGCGGCACGCAGTTTTCCTTTACCCATACGGCATGGCCTATCTGAGTAGAGGATTTCTCAGCTTTGGTGAGCGGCAGAATCGCACCGGCAGGGCATACCTCGGAGCATTTCGTACATTCAGGACGGCAATAGCCACGCTCATAGGATGATTCCGGCTGCATCAGGGAGTCGAGGTCGGTAGAGGGACGGAGCACACCGTTGGGGCATACGGATACGCAAAGCTGGCAAGCTGTGCAGTGAGAGGTGAGATTCCGGATGCCTTGTGCACCTGGTGGTACAATCTTCGTCTTACGCTTCGGAGCCTTCTTATCGGCTATGGCAGCCAGGCCACCGTCTACCGTCTTCTCCTGGGCCTTGACAGCAGCCGAAGCAGCTATTGCGGCCGTGACTGTAAGAAATTGCCTGCGTGAGCCGTCGGCCTTTACATTTCCGGGAGCAGAAGTGTCGAGTGCTACAACGGGATCATTCCGACGCAATGAGTAGGTGATTGCTTGCTTATGGCATTTACCGATACAGTCAAAGCAGGTGACGCAACGTGAATAGTCAATGGAATGGTTCTTGCTGTCGATACAAGCAGACTTGCAGTTACGGGCACAAAGTCCGCAACTGTTGCATTTGGATGCGTCGATCACGGGACGGAACAGGGAGTAGCGCGAGAGTATTCCCAACACGCTTCCTACGGGACAGATTGTATTGCAGTAAGTGCGCCCATTTCTCCATGAGAGGATAGCAAGCGTAATCAGAGTGACCATTGCCACGCCAAGAGTGATGCCTCCCTTCAGCCAGATATCCACATTGTAGAAAGCATAACTTTCATGTGCCTCAGCCCATCTTGCGAGCATATTGTTTCCCCATAGCCAGACAGGACTGAAAAGACCCTGCACGATTCTTCCATAAGCACTGTAAGGGGCGAGCAAAGCCACGAATGAGCCTATGCCCGCTATAATGGCCGCAATCATCAGCACCAGCACAGTGTAGCGAAGAATGTTCAGAGCCGGCGAATAAGTATAGCGGTTCTTCTTGCTCTTCTTGCCAAGCCATGCAAAGAAATCCTGCATGATGCCGAGCGGACAGATGACGGAACAGTAGACACGTCCGAAAACCAGAGTGAGTGCCACCAGGGCTATGATCACTCCAATATTCAGGGCAAGCACCGCCGGAAGGAACTGGATTTTGGCCATCCATCCGAACCAGGTGTGAACCGTGCCGGTGAAATCAAGAAACAGCAATGTCACCATCAGGATACTGATGATGGCTAAAATTTGTCTTGCTTTTTTCAACATGGAATATTGTTTGTTATGATGTTAGGGTAGGTATATAATCTGAAATGCAAATTTAAACAAAATTATTATATATCGCCATAGCTGCATCACAGATATTATTACCAATTTTCCTGTTTTGATCACTTGTAATCCATAGGATAGGCTGCTATGCGTAATATGGGCGCGGCTGATCAGTGGATATTGATCATTCGGGTTATATTCTGATAAGTGAAATTTCATGTCAATAATGATAAAAATAGTTCAAAAGATGCCGGTTGGAACAGAAAAAGATATTTTTGGCATGAATATAGACTTTCTGAGAGGAGAAAAATCTATAACTTTGTTACCGTAATCCAAAGTTTTCAATAAACCCATAACAATTATGAAACTTTTTTCAAGACTCGCCTGTGCAATAGCACTGGCAGCCTCAGTATTTTCAATGTCTGCGGCTATTCCAAGGGCTGAATATCCGCGTCCGCAATTCCAGCGTCAGGATTGGCAGAATCTCAATGGCGACTGGACCTATGAATTCGATTTCGGCAAATCGGGAATGAATCGTCGCCTGAACGAAAGCAATGGATTCAAGGATAAGATCACGGTGCCTTTCTGTCCGGAGAGTGAGCTCTCGGGAGTGGGACACAAGGATTTCATACCTGCCATGTGGTATCACC
>CAZUNU010000185.1:0-5188 GCA_964622105.1 uncultured Sangeribacter sp.
TACCCCTGTACACTTGTCTTGAATCAGCACTGAGGATTTCGCCATCGAGATGACGTGCAAGTGAAACGGCCCTACCGGTCTTTCCAGAAGCGGTAGGGCCGACTATAGCCACTGCGTCGAATTTGTAATCAGACACTTTTTTCATCAACGGATTGAGTTTGTTTTTTTCTTTTGGGATCTCATAAATTCTCTCCACTTCTTTTTTATTGCATATAAAGGAGTATCGGAATTAAATAAAGAGATCTGTATCCATTTATCATCTTGAAAATCCAGTTCCGATTTTTTTACGTCGTGCAGATTGAAACTTGGATTATAGAACTTGATCTTGGATTTTCTATAACCTCCTTCATCAAATGTTTTCTCCGTCAGGATAATCGTTGCAAGACGTGTGGTATCGGTAACCATAATATCCGACAACTTGCCTGGATTATTTGAATAATAATACTTGAGCTTATCGAAATCCATCCATTCGCCATCTGTATTAAGTTCAGGATGATCCTCCGGTGTGCCTTCAAGGAAGTAGAAGTAACGAAGAATACTATGAGTTGCCAAGTCGGCTACCTTACGACCGAAGAAAAATCGTAAATCTCCTTCCACTCCTGTCATCCTCTTGATTATTCTTTTTACTTCATCTACACTTATGCCGTTTACCGTTCTTTTTGTTACAAACGGCGTATCAATTACTTCCTTATATGGTGTAGTTGGCTCAATCACATGTGTATCCACATAAAGTGAGTTGTCGCAGATTACATAATAACGAAGATAAGTGCGGGCAGTCATGTCCTGCAAATCTTCTTGGGTGATTATCTCATTGCTTTCCTTTAGGTCAAGATAGAGATTATAATACCTTGCACCGAAATAGAGCTCATCTAAAATAAAGCAAATTGTAGTCACCCAAGTGAATACATACCAGTCTCGCTGATTAATATTGATGTTTACATAGAAGATCAGATAGTAACCCCACACTACAGCTGTAAGAATGCCAAACATGAAAGCAAGATTACGGAGCTGAAGATGAATCTCATCATTAAAGAGCCTGCGCAAAGTTCCATGTTCCACATGATTGTCACCTCTTGCCCGGCAAACCTTACACATCGGAAGCTTCTTTTTCATCACGAAGAGATAAAGAAATACGATGAAACACACGGGATTCATAATTAGAGAGGGAACGAATGGATTGGTAAAGAATATGAATTCATGAGCAATATTCTTAAAACCCCATGCATACAGCACATTCAATGAAATAGTAACGAATGAATAGCCTACAAGGGCATACAACATTCCGAATGGCACTATCATACATGATGTGTCTTTCTTTACCTTGCTGTCATATATGAAAGTATATAGGCCGGCAGCACACACAAGTGCTACAACCGGAGACAGAAAGAATGGAAGCATCCTCGACATGGCCATCATGATAATAACGGTGGCCATACCAATCGACAAATTCTTCCACAACTTGTAAAGTTGTAAACTGGTTACCTTATCAAAATCTTCCATATAGTATATCTCAAATCTTCCAGTTATTACTTTTATTATTATGAATCCAAGTAACAGATTCTATCATTGGAGTTCATAATCAAGATTTCTTTTGCCTGAATGTAGATCAGCCTCAATCCGCATTCAGGAAATCAAGGATCTTTCTATAAAGCTGAACTCTGGCATTACACTTTTTCAGACTATGATCAAAACCGGTATATGCCATCATATCAAAGATTTTTCCCTCAAAATTCAGTTTTGATGAATATTTAAGAGTATTATAGAAATGCACGTTGTCATCGCTTGTGCCCGACATTATTAGCAATCTGCCCTTCACACCGGGGGTCCGAGCCATAGCGGAACTTTCCATATAGCCGGATTTATTCTGTCCGGGAGTCAGCATATAGCGTTCGGTATAAATGGCATCATACCAATGCCAATCTGTCACCGGCGCCATTGCAATACCCTTTTTGAACGGACTCCCTTTAGCTCCCATTTCCATAAGAGTCATATATCCGCCATAACTCCAACCGAAACATGATACGCGTGATGAATCTACATAAGGGAGTGAAGCAAAATAACGTGCACCAGCAAGCTGATCTTCTGTCTCAAGCACACCAAGACGTTTATAGACACTGTAAGCCCATTTGCGTGAGCGGTTGCCGGTGCCACGCCCGTCAACTACAGCCACAACATAACCTTGTGAAGCAATATAATTCAGGCCGTCGATCAACCAACTGTTGAGCACCTTCTGAGAATCCGGACCGTTATATTGATACATAAGCAAAGGATACTTTTTACTCTCAGAGAAACCGGTTGGTTTAAGGATATAGGTATTCATCTCTTCACCAGCGTCGTTCTTAACCTTAAGAAATTCCCGGTGTGGAGCTTCAGCATACTTTTTCATATAGGCTTCATTCAGTTCAAGATCGCAAGTCTTCACCCCTTTGGAAGTGAAGATCTGGTATTGAGGAGCCTGCACGGCACTGCTGAAGGTCTGGACATAATAATTCCTGTTTGTACTGAAATCAGCAGAAGCTGTACCTTCACCCTTATTGAGCTGACGCATCATGCCTTTTGCATCCACTACAGCAATGTTTCGGTTGATTGCTCCTGTTGAGGTGGTCTGTACATAATATTGACCAAGTGCATCCTTGCCATAATATGCTGTGACGTTGAAATCTCCTTTAGTGATTTGCTTTCTCATGGCTCCGCTGTAATCATACTGGTAGATATGACGGTAACCACTCTTATCACTCGCAATAACGAAACCATCCTTATTGAAATCTACAATTTTATAGGTATGCGGACTAAGCCATCCTTCTGAGGTAGATTCTGTGTAAATCTGTTTGCCAACCGTTGACAAAGGATTCACATCGAAGATCCTTAGATAGTTCTGATCATGATTAAGAAGCATAACCATCAACCGCTGCTCATCAGCACCTCCAAATTTGATCAAAGGCACATAATCAGTGTCGGTGATAGGCAAATCCATCTTTTTTATCTTCCGGTTATCAAGATCATATACATTGACCGAGACTTTTGAATTACCATATCCAGCAAGCGGATATTTATACGAATAAGCGGATGGATAAGGATCCCCCATAGGATCTGAATCACAAAAGCTGCGATAGTTGTCAAAAGTGTAAGTTGGGACCTCACTTTCATCAAACCTGATAAAAGCAAGCACATTGTCATCACCGCTCCAGCAAAGAGAGTTCTCCATGCCGAACTCCTCTTCGTAGCTCCAGTCGGGAGATCCGTTTATAATTTTGTTGATCTCTCCATCTTTTGTTATCTGGTTATCGGTTTCATAGTCAAGGCTGGAGATAAAGATGTTGTTATCCCTGGTGTAAGCAACGAAGCGGCCATCATGCGAAATGACAGCACCTCTCTGCGGACCCCGAGCACTGACACGTTTCACAGTAGAACGGAAGGTATCGAATACGTAATACTCTGCCTTGAAACTATGACGATAGATGGATTCAGAATTATTCCACAACAGAATTTTCTTACCGTTGGCGCTGATCTTGAAGCCCTCGAATTCTTCAATCTTCAACTCACCTTTCTGAGCCGCTATGCTGAATAATTCTCCGGTTTTCTTTCCCGTCTTATAGCTGTAGATATCTATGCTCTTGCCGTCTTCACTTATCACAGCATATGTCTCTCCTCCTTCGAGGGGAGTGATGTCTCGGATTTTCTTAGGTGAAGATATTCTAAGATCACAGTAGTCCTCTACGGTGAGAGGATATGCCGATACGCCAGTCATTGATATCACAATAGCTGCCGCAGTAAGAATTCTGTTAGTTGACTTCATCTCGCTTGGGGGTGAAAGTTCTGAATTACTTGTGGTGAAAGTTCTGAATTAAACGTATCAATACGCACGTGCCATGATTACGCGACGCTTCGAAGGTTTACCGGTTACCATACATACACCCTCTTCTTCTTCGCCGTCGAGAGGAATGCATCGGATGGTAGCTTTGGTTTCCTCCTTGATTTTTTCTTCTGTTTCGGTTGTGCCATCCCAATGACATAGGAAGAATCCGCCATTCTCGATCTTTTCTTTGAATTCGTCGTAGCTGTCTACCTTGTAGGTACGGTCAGCTCGCATCTTAAGTGCACGCTCAAAAAGGCTCTTCTGGATATCCTCAAGTTCATCAGCCACTTTTTCTGCAATACCCTCTATAGGAAGAGTCTGTTTCTCGAGTGTGTCACGGCGCATCATCTCGATTGTGCCGTTTTCAAGATCTCTTGAGCCAAGTGCAAGCCTGATGGGCACACCCTTAAGCTCGTAATCTGCAAATTTGAAACCGGGACGTTTATTATCTGCATCATCATATTTTACGCTTACACCGAGTTTCTTCAATTTTTCAACGATGGGTAGAACAGCCTTGCTAATCTCCTGTAGCTGCTCGTTGTTCTTATAGATAGGAACTATCACAACCTGGATTGGTGCAAGATGAGGAGGAAGCACAAGACCGTTGTCGTCTGAATGAGTCATGATGAGAGCTCCCATAAGTCGGGTAGAGACTCCCCAAGAGTTAGCCCATACAGATTCCGGTTTATTCTCCTTATTCATGAAAGTGACATCAAAAGCCTTGGCGAAATTCTGTCCAAGGTTGTGTGATGTGCCCGACTGAAGAGCCTTGCCATCCTGCATCATGGCCTCGATAGTATAGGTATTGAGCGCGCCGGCAAATCTTTCATTGGCAGTCTTTACACCTTTGATCACAGGAATTGCCATATAGTTTTCAACGAAATCGGCATACAGGTTTATCATCTGCACCGTACGGGCCTCGGATTCCTCAGCTGTGGCATGAGCACAATGACCCTCTTGCCAGAGGAATTCTGAAGTACGAAGGAACATTCGGGTACGCATCTCCCAACGCATTACATTAGCCCACTGATTAATCAGAAGAGGTAGATCCCTATAACTGTGAATCCAGTTCTTGAACGTACCCCAGATAATTGTTTCTGAAGTGGGTCGGATTATAAGCTCTTCTTCAAGACGTGCTGCAGGGTCAACCACAACTCCATTGCCATCGGGATCATTTTTTAGTCGATAATGAGTGACAATGGCACATTCCTTGGCAAAACCCTCAACATGTTCCGCCTCACGACATAAATATGATTTTGGAATCAGAAGAGGGAAATAAGCGTTCTGCACGCCTGTTTCCTTAAACATCCGGTCGAGTGTCTGTTGCATCTT
>CAZUNU010000186.1:0-5160 GCA_964622105.1 uncultured Sangeribacter sp.
AGGAGGGTCGGCACCGGCAGAGTTATGTGCAAGAGGGCACGGGGCGCAAGCCGGAGGCTTACGATCCTATAGGGGCACAAGCTTGAGCCTGGGAGGGTTGGCAGGCGGTAGCTTGGGCCGGGAGGGGGTCAATCGGTGATTTTGCGGTATTCGGCCATGAATTCAAGGTATTTCTTATATCCTATGGCGATACCCGCCACGGCTCCTATTATCATGCCGTAGGTGAAGTATTTGTTGAAATCTGATGCATAGGCCATGAAGGCTATCAGCGAAAACACCCAGGGCAGAAGAATTGCTATGAATAGCAGATGTTTGCGTCGGTAATACATTGCCTTGCCTACTACCTCGCTCACTGTCATGGTGTAGCAATCTATGCTGCTCACCCCCTTATAAAGCCAATAGTCCATGCAAGAGCATGTGCCGGCATAGACAGCGAAACCCAAGGCTACCCATATCCTGAGATTACCTGTGAATAATTGGTTGGGCAGCATATAGAAACTACACGCTATCATCAGCATAAATGCCATACGTGAGAAACGCCTGTATTTGAGTGCCAGACTCTCCAGAGCAGTCTCCTTATTACGGCGGAGCCGCATTTCAAACTCATCCTGCGAAGGCCGGTCAAGACGTTCAGCCGCCTCCTTCCATGTTTTCTTTATCTCTTCCGGTGTCATATCCTGTAATTTATTTATCCTTTAATTTTTATACTGACTATACCGATGGGTCTGAATCACCGGCAGCGATCACTAATTCATCTTATTCTCCTGATTACGCCAGCGCTCGCGGATGCGGTGCAACCTCAGGCCCACATTATTCTTCGTAACGCCAGTCACCTCAGCTATCTCCTCATATGTCCTCTCATCCAGCCACATGCTGACTATAGCCTTATCCACAGGCGTCAACTCGGAAATCAGCCGATGAAGCGTTTCCAGACGCTCTCGCATACCGTCATCATCGGCAGTATCCGGGAAATCGAGCGGCATGTTGTCAAGACGCTCCATATTCGGACGGCTGCCTCGCTTTCTCAATGTGGAGACACACGTGTTGAGCACAACGCGATACACCCACGTAACCGACGACGCATCTCCTCTGAATCCGGCAAGACCCTTCCATATGTTGAGCAACGCGTCCTGACGAAGATCCTGATAGTCGTCGCCATCCACAGCGTAAGAGAAGCATAAGCGCGAGATGAGATCGCCGTGACTGCGGAGAAGAGCCTCAAACCTGCTGTTCAGTGACCCGGCTGAAGCGTCACCGGTGCCTCTCTCCGCGCCGGAAGCCCTATTGCTTCCGAAGTCTGCCTGAAGCATAGCCATCAGACCTTGCCACCAACGCGCCACAGCCGACTGCCAAAACGAATCGCGTAACTGCTCCAAAAGCTGCACCCAACGTGGATAATATACGTTTGCACTATTCATAATCCATTTTTCTTACGTCATGTTAGTCGCACGTATCGCCCGAAAATTTCATCGTCTATCAAAAAAATTACAGGATAAATAATTTTAACATAAGATACGGCCATCAGAGCTTTCTCCCGTGAAGGCTCTGTAACGCTGCAAGAGTGCCTCCCGGCGTTCATGCTCGCGTCTTGCGGAATCTTCCGACGGTTGCCGGGTAGCGCATGGCAGAGGGCGATGCTCAAGTCCCTTTCGGATAGCCTCTCCCTCCTTCAGCCTCTTCTCCCCTTGCTCATCAATATACATTTCCTTGAATTTCTCCCATATGTATTCCACCGCCTCATCGGAGGGATGCACAAGATCCGACGCATAGAAACGATAGTCTCGCAGATCATCATTCACGATCTCATATGCCGGGAAATAATAACAATGCTCCACGCTTCGGCACATCTCCTCCGTGGCCAGAAGCAGAATGGCCTTCGAGCGTACGTTGCCCTCGAATCCGTCTTTAAGATGCCTCACCGGACTCACCGTAAACACCACCTTCAGACCGGGATAGCACTCCCGAAGCCTCATCACCAGACGCTTCCATGCGCCTACTATCTCATCCGGAGCAAGCCGGCGTCTGTCGAAAAGGGCTGCCGGTTGCTTGTGGCAATTGGCCACCACCCTATCCTTTATATAATAGCACCAGGAGGTGCCGAATGTCACGAAGAGCACACCCGCACCTTTCAGCAACGAATCAATCCGCTTGCATCTCTGACCAAATGCATACACCACATCCTCACGCGTCTCAGCCGACAGTTTGGAATCAAACAGCCATGACCGCCACATTCCCCCCGCATTGAAAAGACTATCCTCAAACTCCGACACGCCTGATGACAGACTTTCTTCCGGCCACAGACATGCAGAGAGGGCTCGGGCTATTGAAAGAGGATTATAGAGGGTGCCGAGAGGATTCTCCGCCTCCCAGAGACAGGATTTCATCTTCGCGCTGATATTATCGGCAAAACATGAGCCTAACAGCACCACCGGCTTCTTCGGGTCGATCACGAAAGGAGCCTTGGTGGCCTTGTATTCTGTCCGGAATTTCATAGCTTCTATGTTTACTTCAAAAAAATTTCCACAAAAATAAAAAATTTTTCAATTCCCATGAACCATCTTTTCCACTGCCGTGTTATAATATCGTAAATCGGATGATAAATAAGCAATCACGATTTACTCGTTTCATGATGTTAGGTTAGTTTGAAAAGTATTATGGAAAACATTCAGCAAGCGGTCGATGTGAATCGGTCGCTTGCTGGCGTTTTAAGCATATTCGTTCCGGGCTATTATATTATATATTAACCACAAACTATGGAATTAAGAGAAGAATACCTCACAAGATACATACTCCCCTTGCGTGAAGGGGGTTCGCTCCCGCTCCTGGGCGAAGCAGACGACGGATTCCGCTACGTGATAAAGATGCGCGGTGCCGGCCATGGGAAGAAAGCGCTCATTTCGGAACTCGTGGGCGGCCTCGTGGCCAAAAGTTTCAAATTCAAGATTCCGGAACTCGTATTGCTGCATCTCGACTCAGCTTTCGGCATTACCGAACCGGATGAGGAGGTGCAGGAACTTCTGCGCAAGTCGGAAGGCCTTAACCTCGGAATGCATTTCCTCGACGGGGCGGCCACTTTCGATCCGGCAGTGAATACGGTGGATGAACTCACTGCATCCAAACTCGTATGGCTCGATGCATTCCTCACCAATGTAGACCGCACCCGACTGAACCCCAATATGATGATATGGCATAATGAACTATGGCTGATCGACAACGGCGCGTCGCTCTATTTCCACCATTCATGGAAGGACCCTGAGACGGCAGCCTTAGATCCCTTCCCCTATATCAGCCGCCATGCGCTTCTTCCTTTCGCCACTCGTCTTGAGGAAGCGGACGCCCTCATGCGCCAGGCCATCACTCCGCGCACCCTCAATCATATCGTTGATCTCATCCCGGAGGAATGGCTTGAAGAGGAGGGAAGCGACATCTCGGCTGCAGAGCGACGCGAAGGCTACCGCACCTTCCTTACACGTCGGCTCGCGGAAAGCAGAATATTCACCGAGGAGGCTATTCGCCAACGCAATTTACTCAGATGATTATGGAGGAGAAGATTATCTACGAATACTGCGTACTGAGGTATGTGCCCGACATTGAGCGCGAGGAATTCATAAACATCGGCCTCATGATGATGTCGAAGCGCAACCGCTGGATTCGCTGTGAGCTGGGTATTGATGAGGCTAAGATCATGGCGATCTGCACTAAAGCTGACGTAAACAGGCTGCGCGTGCAGACCGGCATATTCAAGCGCGACGATGTGCCGGCCCGCGACCTCACCGTAGAGGAACGCTATCGCTGGCTCGCGGCCGTGAAGAGCGCCATCATCCAGACCTCTCCATCTCATCCGGGAGTGATACTTATCAGGGAAGGTGTTGTGACCCGGCAGGAAGCTCAGGACATGCTCAATATGAAATTCGATGAGCTTTTCCAACGCCTCGTAACCACCCGCTGAAGTTTTCCATCTGCTCCTACTTCCAGCTGAGTCTTTTTTCCGCCACTCACGCCCTCACGGTGAAGACTTTTTCAAAATTATTATTAATTTTGCAATCTATAAGCAAGATTAATCCTGAAAGACTAATACTGACCTACCATGAAAAATTTTTCTCGACTATTGATATGTGCGTCTCTCTGTGCATTGCCGGTGATGGCAGCCGCGGGAGTAGGTTCTGATTTCAGGTCGTGGGCTCCCACTCCCCCCATGGGCTGGAACTCCTGGGATTGCTACGGACCTACCGTTGTGGAATCGGAAGTGAAAGCCAATGCCGACTACATGGCCAAAAACCTTAAGGAATACGGTTGGGAATACGTGGTGGTGGATATCCGCTGGTATGTGGAGAATGACAAAGCCGGAGGATACAACCAGACCAACCCGATATATGACTACGACGAGTGGGGACGCTACATCCCGGCTCCAAACCGTTTCCCTTCATCTGTAGATGGCAAAGGGTTCAAACCGCTTGCTGACTATGTGCACGATCTTGGCCTCAAGTTCGGCATCCATATCATGCGTGGCATTCCGAAAACTGCCGTGCAGAAGAAGCTTCCGGTAAAAGGCACCGACGGCATCACGGCCGACATGATAGCTAACAATGACTCCACATGCACCTGGCTGCGCGACAACATGAAGGTTGACTGGCAGAAGCCCGGTGCCCAGGAATATTACAATTCCATATTCAATCTGTATGCGGAATGGGGCGTGGATTTCATAAAGATCGACGATCTCTCCCGTCCGTACCACACTGCCGAGATCGAGATGATCCGCAAAGCCATAGACAACTGCGGGCGTCCCATGGTGCTCAGCATATCCCCGGGCGAGACCCCTATAGAGAAAGTGGAGCATGTGAAGGATCATGCCAACATGTGGCGAACCGTTGACGACTTCTGGGACAACTGGAACCAGCTTAACTATCAGTTTGGCATCTGCGCGAAATGGGCACCGCATATTGCCCCTGGCAACTGGCCCGATGCCGATATGCTGCCGTTGGGCAAGATAAGCATACGAGGGGAACGCGGAGCTGAACGCTTCACCAATTTCACGCCCGATGAGCAGAAGACGCTGATGAATCTCTGGACCATCTTCAAGAGTCCGCTGATGTTCGGTGGCGACCTCCCTCAGAATGATGAGGCCACCAATGCACTCCTTACTAATAAGGAGGTGCTCTA
>CAZUNU010000187.1:0-5137 GCA_964622105.1 uncultured Sangeribacter sp.
AGCTGTGTAGGTAGTGGTGAGGGCACCTGCCTGAAGAGAGCCGTGAACGGCACCTGCGGCACCGGCCTCACTCTGCATCTCCTGCACGAGCACTGTCTCTCCGAAAATGTTCTTCCTGCCTGCGGCTGACCAGTCGTCGACATATTCTGCCATTGTCGACGATGGGGTAATCGGGTAGATTGCCGCAACCTCAGTAAACATATAACTGATGTGGGCGGCAGCCTGATTACCGTCGCATGTCAGGAATTGCTTTGCTTTGCTCATAGTAACGTTTGATTATTAATAATTGAATATGGTTCACTCTGTATGTTAGTCCGGAAAACATATAGCTCGGTTTTCGAGCTCCTTGACTCCCGGCTGAATGCAATACATCTGCAAAGTTAACTAATTCAAATCATTTTTTCAAGCATATGCCCATCTATTTATAATATGTGCATAATTTTGTCATTACTTTTTCAGCAAAACCCGACAATCGGTTTATGTCATTTGAGGATAGTGATGCGTCTTTTCTCTCCTTTGAGCTTCTTTCCGGCTATTGCCTTGAGCACTTTGTCTACAACTTCTTCTTTCACTGCAACGAGGGCATAATGGTCGTAGACATTGATCTTGCCGATCTGCGACCCATCGATTCCCCCCTCTTTCACCAGAAAACCTAAGATGTCGCCTCTCGACACTTTCTCTCTTTTGCCTCCTGCTATGTAGAGTGTAACCAGTCCGCTCCTCAGATTATTTCTTACTGATGTGTCGATATGGCGTGTATCGTTGAAATCAACAAATTCCTTCACGTCCTCCTCCGGACCGACAAGTACGTAGACGTCACCATCCTCCTCTACACGGGCGGTTCGTCCGTTGCGATGTGTGTATGCTTCGGGAGTGAGTGGTTGATGATAATGTATTACGGAAGCTACTTTTTCAATATCAAGACCTCGCGCTGCAAGATCAGTGGCCACGAGGACCGGGCGACTGCCATTGTTGAACAAGGCCACCGCCGTCTCACGTTCCCGCTGGTCGAGCGCTCCATGATAGAGCACTGCATCCACTCCGTTTTTCTTCAGATAGTCTGCCACTCGCTCAGCACTTTCCCTATGATTCACAAAAATAATTGATTTTTCAGGAGTGGCTCCCGTATTGATGTTATGAAGCAGAGCAAGCAGACTTTCGAGTTTATCCTTTCCATCGGAATCCACACGGTGAACCCTCATACGCTCCTTGAGCGAGACGTTTTCTCCTACAAAATTCAAAGTGACCGGGTTGGTTAGATTCAGAAATTCCGGCAAGACATCGGCATTGGTTGCAGATGTGAGAATGAAGCGGCTTACATTCTTCATACGTTTCGTCAGCTTCTCCATCTCCTCCTCGAAACCTAATTCAAGCGACTTGTCAAATTCATCGAGCACAAGAATCCTCACAGGAAGCAGATCAATATTACGGCGCACGGCATGGTCGAGAAGACGACCTGGGGTAGCCACGATGATATCAGGAACAACTTTGAGACTATTGACCTCATCTTCCACATTATGTCCGCCATAAAGAGCGGTGACTCTGAAATCTCGACCCACTTCCCTCATCACTCCGGCTATCTGCATCACGAGTTCTCTCGACGGTGCAATGACCACACATTGCACTCTTCCTGTCGAAGGCTTCATCAGTTTCATAACGGGGAGTGTGAATGCAAGTGTCTTGCCGCTTCCGGTTGGCGACAACAGTATTATATCTCTTTGCTCCGAGGCCTGAGCCATCATTTTGAGCTGCATCTCATTGAGCTGCTCTATGCAGAGGCGTTCTTTCACCGCCGGTAAAAATTCCTTTTCTCTCATAATAAAAGCTTACTTCTTTACCTATCTAACAATTTTCACCTCAGCATAGATTACACCGGGCCGCAATTATGACCTCTATGAGATTTGCGACCAGTCAACGGCTCTGGCAAAACGCAATTGCAACTCTCTTCTCAGCATCTGCACCGATGCCTCGCTTAGTGAAAGCCCCTCCTTTGATTCCCGAGCAGGAGAGTCAGCAGATGACGCCGTCGGAGCCACTCCTTGCACAAGTAGATCGGGAGTGTCTTTCAAAATATCCTTCGCCACCTCCCTTGCTTTTGTAAGAATCTGGCCGTCTCTGGCAAGGTCTGAAACTCTCAGGTTGAAGGCGAGACCACTTTGCTGGGTGCCTTCCATATCTCCGGGACCCCTCAACTTCATGTCGGCTTCCGAAATGAGGAATCCATCTGTTGTCTCTGTCATAATGGAAAGGCGCTTCTTGGTATCTACACCGGAATTTGCTTTCCCCATGAGCACGCAGTAACTCCTGTCGCCACCTCTGCCTACGCGACCTCTGAGCTGATGAAGCTGCGAGAGACCGAATCGCTCAGCATTTTCTATTACCATGACTGTTGCGTTAGGCACGTTCACTCCCACCTCAATTACCGTGGTTGCAACCATGATCCGAGCCTCACCTCTCACAAAGAGGTCCATCTGAGCCTCTTTCTCCGCCGGTTTCATTTTCCCATGCACGAAGCAGACGCGAAAACTCGGAAACGTATCACAAGTGCGTTCGTATCCCTCTTCGAGACTCTTGAGATCGAGTTTGTCATTCTCTTCTATCAAAGGATAGACTATATAGACCTGACGCCCCTCTTTAAGCTGTGAATATATCAATCTGTCTACTTCGTGCCTGTTGGAATCATATCTCAACAGTGTAGTGATAGGTTTACGTCCCGGAGGCAGCTCGTCGATGACTGACACCTCCAGATCACCATACACAGTCATGGCGAGTGTTCGCGGAATCGGTGTGGCTGTCATCACAAGCACATGAGGAGCCACTGAGTTCTTACTCCACATTCTGGCTCTCTGTGCCACACCGAAGCGATGTTGCTCATCTATCACGGCGAGTCCAAGGCGCCGGAATTTCACGGTGTCTTCAATAAGAGCATGGGTGCCAACGATAATATTTATTTCTCCAGACTCCAGCCCTTCATGAATCTCACGTCGAGCTGCCTGGCGCGTGCTTCCCGTAAGCAGGGCTACCTTTACACCTATAGGCTCGGCCCATTGCTTCAGGGTTTCGTAATGTTGAGTGGCAAGGATTTCTGTCGGGGCCATAAGCGCGCCCTGGCAGTTATTGTCGACAGCCATGAGAAGCGACATGAAAGCGACCATTGTTTTTCCTGAACCTACATCACCCTGAAGCAGACGGTTCATCTGTCGGCCGGTGCGCATATCGGCCCTTATCTCCTTCAGTACCCTTTTCTGAGCACCCGTAAGCGAAAATGGCAACACATTATAGAAGAAGCCGTTAAATTTTTCGCCTATAGTGGTGAATGTGTAACCGGGAATCTTCAAACTGCGCTGTGCTGAATAACGCAGAATATGCATCTCTACGTAAAACAGCTCCTCGAACTTCATTCTTTCGATTGCTTTCTGGAGCTGTCTGGCATTCTCCGGGAAATGCATCTGCCGCAGAGCCTCTCCCAATGGCATGAGATGAAGCTGCTCAACTATCTCCTTAGGCAGAGTTTCAGGGATGGAGGCGAAGCCGGGATGAGAGAGCACATTCTGTATTATGGTCTGCACCATGCGCATGGAGAAACCTTTCTTGCGCATGTTCTCAGTGATGGAATAGATTCCTCTGAAGCCGGTGGGAGGTTTTGCAGGGTCGTATACCTCTATTTCGGGATGAACCATGGAGTAACTTCCACGGTAAAATGAGGGTTTACCAAAGATTACATATTCCACCCCCGGTTTATACATGTTCTGGATAACCTGAATTTTTGAAAACCAGACTACTTCCATCAATTTCTTTCCGTCAGTGAAAATGCCCTGAAGACGCTGCTTCAGGCCTTCACCCTCTTTGTTGAAACTTAGGAATTGTCCTTTGATCTGCAGAGCGGGGAGATCTACGCCGTCAAGTTCGGCAATAGAATAGAAGCGACTTCTGTCGACATGACGATAAGGGAAATAGTAAAGCAGATCGCGAAATGTCACGATCTCCAGCTCGGTCCTCAATGTTTTTGAACGGGCCTCGCCTACTCCTTTGAGGAATTTTATGTCAGTGTCGAAGAAAGTCAATATTGTCGTTTATGGTTTATGGCAGCTGGAGGTTAATGCTTTTGAAACTCAGGAGGGGGCTCGCGGTGTTCATTTTTGGAGCTCGGAATTTCCTGGCTTCGCCGGAAATTTTTTAGGCTCCAAAAATGAATCACCGCTCGCAGAGGGCCCTTTGCTCCGGTAGTGAGGATGTGGGTACCATTTCTTTGGCGCGGAAATTTTTCAGGCTCCAAAAATGAATCACCGCTCGCTGAGGGTCCTTTGCTCCGGTAGTGAGGATGGGGGTACCATTTCTTTGGCACCGGAGTGTTTCAGGCTCCAAAAATGAATCACCGCTCGCAGAGGGCACCCTGCTATTGAAGTTTCACTGGAGGCGCTTTACTTTTGGGTGAGGAGGAGGGAGGCGATTTCTATGTCGCCGGGATTGGTGACTTTCATGTTGAGGGGGCTACCTTCGAATAAGACAGGTTTTCCTCCGGCTGCTTCATAAGCACTGGCATCATCAGAGAAAACCGCATCCGGTTTCAGGGCATATGCGCCTTTCAACAAGTCGGCACAAAATACCTGCGGTGTCTGAACAGCCACATACTCACTCCTGTCAACGGCTTCACTATCTTCATACAACTCCCCGGAAGCGGTTGCTTTCTTCCAATCCTTACCTGATGCACCGGAAAGATGACGGAGGGAGTCGGTGACGGGGACGGCAGGAACGGCTCCGCCTGCTTTTGCGGCCGCATCCCAACCACGTGCGATCATTTCTACGCTTACCAAAGGGCGAGCTGCATCGTGCACGGCTATCAAGGCTTCCGCAGACGCGGGAATTGCTTCAATACCGTTTTTAACCGACGCTGTGCGTGAACTGCCACCTGCCACAACTTCGTGGGAAAACTGCTCCTCCTCCGGAAGCATTGAAAACAGTTTCTGCCATTCCTCAAAGTAATCCGGATGAAGCACCACTCTCAGATGCGTAGCCGGGTCTTCGTCGTGAAATGCCTTGAGCGACCACCATAGCACTGGGCGCCCCTTCAGCTCTCTAAATTGTTTGGGGAGGCCACCGCCTAAGCGAGTGCCCTCCCCTCCTGCAACAATTACTG
>CAZUNU010000188.1:0-2025 GCA_964622105.1 uncultured Sangeribacter sp.
AAGGTGAGGCACATGATATCATCAAGGTGAGGCACATAATATCATCAAGGTGAGGCACATAATATCATCAAGGGAAAGAATAGCCTCACCGGAAAGTTACCGTTTATACCCGAAAGAATCAAGAAAATCAGTAATTATTTAGAGTATACCCGTAAAGAATATGTTAATTTAGGTTTATTCTCTAATATTTCTCTATGCGCCGCCAGATGCCGGCAAATGCAAATAATCATAGGTGCTGATTGTTGCTTATGTTGATTTTATAAGTTATATTTGCAGTAAATAATCTGTTGATGGTGGAAAATACTGAAAGATACTCCGATAGCATCCAATCATTCCCTGTGATCCGGGAATCAGGCCTTGTCTATGTGGATAAGACCGAGCTTATTTATCATCTTGTGAAAGAGCCGAAAAAGTATTTCCTTTCAAGACCGCGAAGATTCGGAAAGAGTCTGCTCCTATCCACCATCGAATCTTATTTCCTCGGTAAACGTCAGCTTTTCAAGGGTCTCGCCATCGAACGTCTCGAAAATGACTGGACAGAATTCCCCGTTATTCATATCGACTTCAACATCGGCGACTATAGTTCGCTGGATTCTTTCTTCGGCCGATTCGACACCATCTTTTCCTCCTTTGAGAAAGCTTACGGTATTAAAAAAGTAGACGATTCCGTGGGGTCCCGCTTTGAGAATATCGTTATTTCTATTGCCAAGGCCTCAGGCAAGAAAGTGGTGGTGCTCGTAGATGAATATGACAAGCCACTCGTTGAGAATCTTGGTAATGATGCTATCTCTGAAAGAATTATCAACGTGATGCGCGATTTTTACAGTGTGATTAAGTCGCAGGATGCCAACATACGCTTTGCGCTGATAACCGGAGTGATGCGTTTCCGTCATCTCTCAATGTTTTCGGGCCCCAATAATCTTACCGACATCTCCATGCGAAAGGAATATGCCACTTTATGCGGTATCACGGAGGAGGAGTTGAAACATTTTTTCCCGATGGGTATCGAGAATTTGAGTGCTGAATTAGGAGAGTCGGTCGAAGAGACCCTCAGAATTCTGGCTGAAAATTATGATGGATACAGATTTTATCAATCTACCCCCAAACTCTATAATCCCTACAGTCTTATTCAGGCTTTCTCTTCCCTACAGATTGAGAATTACTGGTCATATTCCGGCACGCCGAAATTCCTTGTACGGCTTATCTGGGAGAAAGGTTGGCTATTTGATGACATCGATAATTCCTACTTACCGAAAGATTACCTGCTGCTACCAGACACAGCCTTGAACGACCCCCTGCCGCTGATGTTCCAGACAGGCTACCTTACCATCAAGGACTATGATCCGGAAACAACCGAATACCTCTTGACCTACCCCAATAAGGAGGTGAAACAAAGCTTCCTTAAGTACCTAGCCCTTACTTACTTCCAAGATGCTGATGAGTATTCTCTCGCTGTGGCTTCTCTAAGAGCGCTGAGAGCGGGTGATCTAAAAGTTTTCATGCAAGGCTTGGAGCGATTTCTTGCTGACATTCCATTCGACTCTATCGCAAAGATTGAGGAGGATCATTTTCATAATTTTGTATTCCTGCTCTGTCGGATTATCGGTTTGAATGCCAAGACGGAATACCACACTTCAGACGGAAGCATCGACATGACAGTGGAAACGTCTGCATATTTTTATATAATTGAGTTTAAAATTGACCGTTCGGCAGAAGAAGCTCTCAAGCAGATTGAGAGAAAGAATTATGCCGCCATTTCAAAAGGGGCCAAGAAGAAAACATTTCTTATAGGAGTCAATTTTTCTACCCGGACCCGACGCATTGACGGTTGGGATTTCAAACAAATGTAGCAAATGATGATTTTGCAATCGGCATTGATCGGGGATTAAGTATTTTTTGGATGAGTAACGAATTATTATCACAAAAGAAGAATATAATTCAAAAGCTCTAATTAATGAAAAGATCGATTGTGGTGCTGACATCACTCCTAATCTTTCTCTGTATGCAAGCTGAGAGACCGGTTGC
>CAZUNU010000188.1:2125-5062 GCA_964622105.1 uncultured Sangeribacter sp.
TAACGCTTCAGGGTCACATGTTACCTCCCTGTCTCGTGCTACGTTTGATTATATCGGTGGCGAGCCGGGCCGAAGGGTTTGCCTCCGACTGCCAAAGGGAAGCAAGGATGTGAAGGCCGTGTTATACTGTCATCAGAACATGACGGAGGAGGTGCTTTTCCGAAGCAAGGAATTCTGTTCACGCATGGACAGCCTCGGAGTAGCCATGACATTCGTTCAAAGCGGATCGCAAAACTGGGACGTGACCAAAGGATGCCAGGAACGTTTCGACAGTATAATGACACTCCTCGCAACGGCTACCGAACATCCCGAAATCGCAACTGCCCCCATTATTCCTTTCGGCCACTCCGCACAAGCTACTTTCCCTTGGAATTTCGCCGCCTGGAATCCAGACCGCACACTCTGCGTCATATCATTCCACGGTGACGCGCCACGCACCAATCTCTGCGGATACGGAGGCCCGAATCTCGAATGGGGACGCACCCGCAATATCGACAAAATCCCCGGCCTCATGATCATGGGTGAGCATGAATGGTGGGATGCCCGTCTCCGTCCCGCCTTGGCCTTCAGGATGATGTATCCCGACAGCCGAATCTCTTTCCTTTGTGATGCCGGCCATGGACATTTTGACTTATGCCCTGAAACCATGGATTATATAGCACGTTTCATAGCGAAATCCCTTGCGGATCCGCGTCCTGAAGGAGGAGTGTATTACTCACGATGGATGGAAGACGGCACAGAGAGCACAGATCCTCATGATCAATTCTGGTATCACGACCAAGAGATGGCCGGTCTCACCAAAGCCCGCTATGCCGAGACGCGCAATAAGAAAAGGCAATATCTGAATGCTAAAATCAACGGGGAAGTGCTTAAGTATAACCCGGAGTCACACGTAAAGATCAACGTGACAAGCAATGCCGAGGAATTCGTGGTGGAACCCTTCTTCTGCGATGATAACCACACCGGTGCATCCGGTTCACATGCCGGGGTGAAACCTCGGGTGGTGCTGATTTCAGGCCCGGCAATCCAGACAGGTGAATATACATTCAAGGTCGATCCGGATTACTTCGGCGATGATCCCCGGCGCAGGTGGTCAGGCATCACGCTATGCCTTGAAGCCGACGGCGATTCCGTTTATCAGCCTGTCCAGCAGGAACTCGTGATCCATAACCGGTGAGCGGTTAGGGCAGCAGTTGCTCAGGAGGACAGTTGGGATTGACAGCTCTGATTGCAACGGGGGCCGCAGGGATGCCCCCTGCTCTTCCGGATGCACCCCCACTCCGTTCTAATCTCAAGGCACCCTTGAGATGCGGCAGAACCTCCTCGCCGGTAGTGATATAGACTTTGGTCTTCATCACCCGCGGAAAGCGGTTGAACCACGGGTCAACAGTGCCGATCCAGCTCACATTCACAATCTCGGGCCATGAGCGGAAGGAATCCCATAGTTCGAATATACGACTTTTGGCGACGGGAGCCACACCAAGGCGTCCGTCGCCGAATCTCACGAGGCAGAGGTAATGGCCGCGCACGCGCTTATCTTGATCGAGCTGCTCTTTGGTGGAGCGTGCCGTCACGGTTATTTTACGTCCATGACGGCGATTTATATCGGTCATCATACGCCGGAACACGGGGCCGTGGGAAGATGAATCTTTCAGGTTATTCGAAGCTATGTGGAGGTGAATCATCTCATGGATCACCACGTCTTCCCATTCCGTAGGAGGGAGATCGAAATCGAGGCTTATGCGCATCTCGAAATCGGAGCATCGCCGCCGTCCCCATGACGAAGACACCCTATAGGTGAGTTTACCTCTGAAAGTGCGCGCATGCGTCATCCGGAAACGCGGCACAGGCAACGCATCCCCGAAAATCTGCTCATTAAACCGTCTGAACGCCTCATTGACAAAACCAAGATCAGGAATCATATTGCAAAAATACCACTTTATTTCCTATTCACACTACTCCTTCACAAAGATTCACACTATTGCTTCACAGGGATTCTGAATTTTGCAAGAAGCAACTTGAAATTATCCTGTGCCGTCAAGCAGGTGTCCATTAGGTATCCCTTGATATTCGGCCAGTTACTCAGTCCGTTATAATAAAACATTTTTAGTTCGTCGGTTATGATGAATGGCACGTATCCAAAACGAAGACATTCGCGAAACATTATTAATCGACCAACTCGTCCATTTCCATCCTGAAACGGATGAATAGCTTCAAACCTCTGATGAAAATCAATTATGTCTTCCAATGTAGGTCGCTTTTTTGCATTATATTCTTTCAGGAGGGCTTTTATTTCTTTACGTACGTTTTCTGGCTTTGTGGTATCATGTCCACCCACCTCGTTAGGTAGTTTCTTATAATCTCCTACCTTAAACCAACTCTTACGTTCATCCGACGTCCCGGATTTCAATAGATAGTGAAGGTGTTTGACGAATGATTCTGTTAATTTGGAATTTGTTTCATCTATTATGTAGTCAATAGCTCGGAAATGGTTGGATGTTTCTATAATATCGTCCACATTTACTGCGCCGTCTGTAAGTCCAATAGTATTGGTCTCAAAAATATAACGCGTCTGATCATGTGTGAGTCTACTGCCTTCGATATGATTAGAATTATACGTTAGATCGATTTGGACGCGATGGTATATTCCCCCTTTTGTTTTTCCCTCTTTCTGTTCTCTTAGAGTGGCCAGCAAAGGAGATATCTTTGTCTTATTTTTTTTATCACATAGTTCAGCACCAATAGGTATAGTCCAGGTTTTTCCAATAAGGACGGCCCCCGGGATTTTCCCTTGAGCACAATAATTTCGAGCAGTTCGTTCCGAAACCCCATGCACTTTTGCCCACTCCTTAACTGACGTGTATTCCATCTTATCGGCAAGAATTTTTTTAAATTACAATGCAAATATACCAAAACTTGCCGATATCGGCAAGTTTT
>CAZUNU010000189.1:0-5052 GCA_964622105.1 uncultured Sangeribacter sp.
TAAAGAAGACTTTTCATTACATTGCGTTGCTGATGACGATGCTCGTGACGGGAGCATTCTCCGCCCGGGCCGACATTGTCAAAGGTAACGTTGCCGACCAGACGGGAGAGCCGTTGATCGGTGTGACAGTAATGGTTGTCGGAGTGCCCGGTGGTACGGCCACAGACATCGACGGCAATTATCAGCTTGAGGTAGCTAACCCAAAGAAAGCGGAACTTCGATTCACCTACATCGGCATGGAGCCGGTGGTTGAGAAAGTGAACGGCCGCAGCATTGTGAACGTAGTCATGAAAGAGAGCGGTGAGTCGCTCGACGAGGTAGTGGTCGTAGGTTACGGGCAGCAGAAGAAGGCGTCGGTGGTTGGAGCCATCGCCCAGACTTCCGGAGCCACTCTCGCCCGTGCAGGTGGTGTGTCGAGTGTCGGCGCAGCCCTTACCGGTAATCTCCCGGGTGTCACTACAATGGCCTCTGCCGGTCTCCCCGGTGAGGAGGATCCGAAAATCGTGATCCGTGGCGTGACCTCATGGAACGGTTCTGATCCTCTCGTGCTCGTAGATGGTGTTGAACGTAAGATGGAGTCTGTAGACATAGGTTCAATTGAGACAGTGTCAGTGCTCAAGGATGCCTCTGCCACAGCGGTATACGGTGTGAAAGGTGCCAATGGTGTAATCCTTATCACTACCAAACGTGGTCAGGACGGCAGAGCGCAGATCGGCGTTTCACTCAACGCAGCCGCAAAGGTGATCTCTCATCTACCCAGTGTAGAAGGTTCGCCTGAAGCTCTCTATATGAGAAACAAGGTGATAGAGCGTGAGCTTGGTCTTGTGCCCGAATCCTGGTCAGCCGTAACTCCGATGGGCATCATCGACAAATACGCACATCCCGCCAACCTTGAGGAGTATGAGCGTTATCCCAATGTAGACTGGCAGAATGAACTTTTCAATAAGACTGCAATGTCTTACAACCCGAATATCAACGTTCGCGGTGGTACGAAGTTTGTGAAATATTTCGCGGCTATCGACTTCCTTCATGAGGGTGACCTTTTCAAGAAGATGGACGTAGGCCGTGGTTACGAGGGTGGTTACGGCTTCAACCGTGTCAACATCCGCTCCAATCTCGACTTCCAGATCACCCGAAGCACTCTCTTCAAGGTGAATCTCGCAGGTTCTCACGGTCAGAAGCGTCAGCCTTGGGGCCTTAGCGGTAATGACTGGGCAAGTACTCAGCTCTGGCAGATTGCTTACAGCGGCGCTCCGGATGCATTCCGTCCCGTATATTCCGACGGTACATGGGGTCACTACCGTCCTAATACCCAGGGCAGCCCCAATGGTCTTACCTCCATCGCCACTTCAGGTCGTGAGTTCGTGACTACTACCCGTATCAATACCGACTTCACACTTGATCAGGATCTGGCTTTCATTACTCCGGGTTTGCGTGCAAGCGCCACTATCTCCTGGGACAACACCATGGTAGAATCTGAGCGTGGTATCAATGAGAACTGGTATGAGCCATTATATAAGTGGATAGATCCTAAAACCGGCGAGGTTTATTATTCTAAAGAAAATCGTCTCGACGGCCTTGACTTCAATGAGGATATGAAATGGGCTACTCGCACCGGCAAGGTCAATGACTGGGCCACCGCACGTAACCTCTATTATCAGGCTCAGCTTTTCTGGGGTCGTCAGTTCGGCAACCACGACATCACAGCGATGGGCGTTTTCAACCGCAACGAGCGTGCCACAGGTTCTGAATTCCTCAACTATCGTGAGGACTGGGCATTCCGTGCCACTTATAATTATGCCGACAAATATTTCTTCGAATTCAACGGCGCTTACAACGGTAGTGAGAAATTCGATAGAAAATATCGTTTTGATTTCTTCCCTTCAGGTGCTATCGGCTGGCGTCTCAGCGAGGAGAAATTCATGGACTGGAGCCGCACATGGCTTGACAACTTCAAGGTGCGTTATTCTATCGGTCAGGTCGGCGACGACAATATCTGGCAACGCTGGATCTATGCCACTCAGTGGGCTATCGTAGGCAGCAAGAACCTCTCCACTCAAGATGGCCAGACTTCTCCCTACACCTGGTATAAGGAGAATGTAATCGGCAACCCCGATATCCACTGGGAGAAGGCTACCAAGCAGAACTTAGGTCTCGACTTCTCTGTACTTCATAATATGATTCAGGGTACCTTCGAGTTCTTCAGCGAGCGTAGAAAGGATATCCTTGTGGCAGGTGATAATAGAGCTATCCCATCTTACTTCGGTGGAAGTGCCCCGATTGCAAACCTTGGTAGAGTAAAGAGCAGCGGCTATGAGCTCGAACTTCGTTTCAACTATACCTTCGCAAACGACCTTCATCTCTGGGCAAACCTCAATATGACTCATGCACAGAACAAGGTGCTTGAATATGACGATCCGGAGCTGAAAGATGCTTACCGCAAGACAGCGGGCTATATGATCGGTCAGGATCATATCATCTATGACGCAGGATATGCTCAGAGCTGGGACGATGTATTCGCCATGACCACTCATAACACCAACAACGACCACAAGCTCCCCGGCCAGCCCATTATGGTAGACTACAATGGCGACGGCGTGATCGACACTTCAGATTCATCACCTCACGGATACAGCGAGACTCCGCAGAACACGTACAACGCCACAATCGGTTTTGACTGGAAAGGCTGGAGTGCATTCGTTCAGTTCTATGGTGTCACCAACATTAACCGTACCGTAGTGTTCGAGTCATATCGCGGAAGCCAGAACACTCTCTTCGCTGGTGTCGATTTCTGGAGCGTAGGACGCAATAATGTTGATCGCCCGCTTCCGGTATGGAACTCAAGCCCGGCATACTATAACGGCTTCGACAATGCTTACAACCACTATGACGGCTCATACGTGCGTCTGAAGAATGTCGAAATAGGCTATACCTGGACTGATGGCTGGATCAAGCGTATCGGTCTGAGCAACCTCAAAATCTACGTTAACGGCAACAACCTCTGGCAGTGGACAAGAATGCCTGATGACCGTGAGTCTAACTTCGGTGGTACAGGTCTTGGTAGCCAGGGTGCATATCCGACCGTTCGCCGTTTCAACCTCGGTGTAAGATTTGACATCTAATCTGACAACAACATGAAAAAAATTAAATTATATATATTGACATTTCTTGCAGCCGTGTTGGCTTGTGGCAACCTCACAAGCTGCACCGACTATCTCGACAAGGCTCCTGAGAGCGAGATCGGTCCAACAGAGGCTTTCAAGAATTTCAAGAATTTCCAGGGATTCGTTGAAGAACTCTATTTCTGTCTTCCGAATTTCACCACCCGCTACTGGAACAATTCCTGGAATTGGGGCGAGGATGAGCTTGTAGGCGTCAACGTCGACTATATGATGGGTCCGAAAGTGGATAACGGTGACTTCTGGGGCTGGCAGGCCGAACACGATGGCTGGGGCTGCGGATTCATGGACAGCAATAGCTTCGATCCTAACAAATATAATGAGGTCGGTGGTAATCATCCTACAATCTGGAGAGGTTCATGGTATGCTATCCGCAAAGCCAACCTTGGCTTGGCTAACCTTGAGAACCTTACAGATGCCACCAAAGAGCAGCGTGACATAATCGAAGGACAGCTTCGTTTCTTCCGTGGCTTCTATCATTTCCAGCTGATGCAGTATTTCGGAGGTCTCCCGTATATCGATGAGGTTCTCGGAAGCGGAAAGCTGACTCTTCCCCGTCTCTCTTATGCAGAGACAGCTGAGAGAGCGGCTGAAGATCTTGAGGCTGCCGCACGTCTTCTTCCCGTTAACTGGGACAATACGGCCACCGGTGCTCCGACCCGTAATAACAATGAGCTCCGCATCAACAAGATCATGGCTCTCGGCTATCTTGGCAAGAATCTCCTCTGGGCAGGTTCACCGCTCATGAATAAGGAGTCTACCGGTTCCGCCAGCTACAATCAGACATTCTGCAAGCGTGCCGCAGAGGCATTTGGCGAGCTCCTCTCACTCGTGGAGAGCGGACAGACTCAGTATGCTCTGGTTGACTTCAAGGATTACAAGGAGCTTTTCCTGACACATGCGAAAGGCGGCTTGATGCCCGGTCTCACAGAGGCCATCTACCGTAACCCTTGTGTCGATTGGAACCGTACAAACTGGGGCCAGAGCCAGGACTATAATCCTGAGGCAATCAACGGTACTCAATTGTGTTTCCATCCTACGGCCAACTATGTGAACTACTACGGCATGGCCAACGGCCTCCCTCTTGATGATCCTGATTCAGGCTTTGACAAAGCTCATCCCTGGAAAGATCGTGACCCCCGCTTCTATCATGACATCCGCTTCGATGGCTGTGATCTTGTACCGGGTGGCGATCCAAAAGGTAAGGCTGTACGTTATGCACCTCTTTATTCCGGAGCCGCTCTCCGCGGAACTACCAACGGAAGCCGCACAGGTTACCTCAATTACAAGTTTATCCGCGATGACTTCAACCAGTGGGATCAGCAGGGTTACGAGAACTGGGGTTCACACAACAATATGCTTATTCCTTACATGCGTCTTGCAGACTGCTACCTTATGTATGCCGAGGCTGCTGCGAATGCCGGAGGAAGCGCAACAAGCACATCGAGCAACTGCTCACTCACGGCTGAGGCTGCGGTCAACAGAATCCGTGAACGTGCCGGTGTTGACCCTGTCAACAGCAAATATACCGGATCTCTCGAGTCATTCATGAGCGAACTTCGCCGCGAACGTGCAGTTGAGCTTGCTTTCGAGGCTCACCGCTTCACCGATCTCCGCCGCTGGCTCCTCATCGACAAGTATCCCTACAACATCAAGACCTCTCAGGAGTTCCAGCGTGTAGGCGACCTTACCGGCATCGAGAGTGACTCTTCAGTAGGTGTGGATCCCAAGAATCCTCAGAACAACGAGGTTATCGGCTTCCATGAGGAGGTGATCCTGACCCGCGACTTCAATGAGAAGCACTATTGGCTCCCTCTCAAGGTGAACGACACCAACATGTATCTTGAATTCGGACAGAACCCCGGTTGGTAAA
>CAZUNU010000190.1:0-5046 GCA_964622105.1 uncultured Sangeribacter sp.
ACTTCGTAGCCGGCTTCAAGATTCACGCCGGAGGCTTCATAACTTTTTGCCATTGTATTTATGATGGTTTATGGTTGATCGTTTATGGTTTATTTACGGAAGTATGCCACAGCGTTTGCGAAGAGATTCTGACGCTTGTTGCCGGCGATATTCTTCATCAGGCCGTCGTCATAACGCTCTGAATGGGCCATCTTTCCAAGAATGAGGCCATCAGGCGAGATAATTCCCTCGATCGCTTCAGTAGAACCGTTGGGGTTGGCCGGAGAGTCCATAGTTGCATTGCCCTCGCTGTCGGCATACTGGAATGCTATCTGTCCGTTCTTGCGGAGTGTGGCAGCGAGTTCAGCATTGGCCGTAAATTTGCCCTCTCCGTGAGAAGCGGCCACCGAATGAAGTTCACCGAGTTCGAAACCTGCGAGCCAGGGTGATGCTACCGACCCTACACGTGTGCTCACTATCTGCGAAATGTGGCGGTTGATGTCGTTGTGGAAGAGTGTCGGGGAGTCTGCTGTCAGTTCACCGATTTTTCCGAACGGAAGCAGACCTGATTTCACGAGTGCCTGGAAGCCGTTGCAGATACCCAATATGAGGCCACCACGCTCACGCAGACGCTCGATAGCGGCTTTCACCTTATCGTTCATTATCACACTTGCGATAAACTTGCCGCTTCCGTCTGGTTCGTCTCCCTCGGAGAAACCGCCGGAGAACGCAAGAATGTCGCAGGCATCGATATGCGCAGCCATGTCAGATGTCGATTTCTCGATATCTTCCGGAGTGAGATTGATGAATACTGAAGATGTCACCTTGGCTCCCTCTTTCTCAAAAGCGGCCGTCATATCGTAGTCGCAGTTGGTGCCGGGGAAGACAGGGAGGTAAACTACGGGATGCTCCTTGCGCTCACCTCTGTACTTCACTGTGTTGACACCGGATGTAGCGTTCTCAACTTTACCTCTTACGGTTGTGCGGTCGGGATATACTGCAGTGAAACGCTCGCGGTTAGCCTCGAATGCCTCGTCAATAGAGATCTCCTCACCATTGATCTTGAGCATCGGTTTCTCAGAGGTCTCGCCGATCAGTTCAAATCCCGGGAGTTCCAGAATCTCTTTGCTCTCAACCACGATTGTGCCGTTGCCATAGTTGAACAGGTCGGAATCCTTCACTTTCACTTCAGCTCCGATACGGTTGCCGAAGCTCATCTTGGCCAGAGCCTCTGCAAGACCACCGAATCCAAGCGCATATCCTGCTACGATTGTGCCTTCCGAAATGAGACGGTGAAGCATCTTATAGTTCACCTTAAGCTGCTCCGTGTCGGGCATGAGCGAGGGGAGCGGGTTGTGGCGCACGAGATAGAGGAAATTACCCGGTGTTTTGAATTCCGGACTGATTACGTGGCGGCTGTCGACAGGGGCGACGCCGAATGCTATGAGCGTAGGAGGCACACTGATGTTGGCGAAAGTGCCGCTCATGGAGTCTTTACCACCAATTGAGGCAAGACCAAGTTCGGTCTGCATACGGAGAGTTCCGAGCAACGCTGCAAGAGGTTTGCCCCAAGAGAGGCGGGAGTGCATACGCTCGAAGTATTCCTGATATGAGAAACGTAGACGCTCATAATCCGCACCGGCTGCCACAGCCTTGCTCACGGCTTCGATTACGGAATAAGCAGCTCCATGATAGGGACTCCAGCTTGTGAGATAAGGATTGAAGCCGAAAGCCATCATCGAGGCTGTATCCGTGTGGTGGCTGCCTACGGGAAGCTTCTGGACAGAAACCTGTGCTTCCGTGCCCTGAGTCTTTCCACCGAAAGGCATGAGCACGGTAGACTTACCGATGGATGAGTCAAAATGCTCGATCAGGCCCTTCTGGGAGGTGACGTTATCGTCGGCAAGAAGGTTGAGCACCTTAGATTTGATATTATCGCCTTTAACTTCACGCTCAAAAGGATCGCGAGGCTCGATGGTTCCTACCGTGGCCTCTGCGAAGTGGCGCGCTCCCGCTGAGTCGATAAACTCACGGCTCAGATCGGCTACTACCTTGTCGCCAAAGAACATGCGCATACGGCCCGTGTCAGTCACGTCGGCCACATGGTTAACCTCAAGGTTTTCCTCATGACAGTAGCGCATGAATTCCTCCATATCTTTCTTCTCCACCACTACCGACATACGCTCCTGACTCTCGCTGATTGCAAGCTCGGTGGCGTTAAGGCCGGAATATTTGGTAGGCACACGGTCGAGATGAATGTCGAGGCCATCGGTAAGTTCGCCGATTGCCACACTCACGCCTCCGGCGCCGAAGTCGTTGGATTTCTTTATGAGTCGGGTCACCTCAGGGCGACGGAAAAGACGTGCAATTTTGCGTTCCTCAGGGGCATTGCCTTTCTGCACTTCGGAGCCACACTCCTCGAGAGAAGCAGTGGTGTGCTCCTTTGATGATCCTGTGGCGCCTCCGATGCCATCGCGGCCTGTGCGTCCACCGAACATGAGCACGACGTCGCCGGGAGCGGGGCTTTCGCGGCGCACATCAGAAGCTTTCACAGCGCCTACTACGGCACCGACCTCAAGACGTTTGGCTACATAATCGGGATGGTAGATCTCGCGCACATGAGTTGTGGCGAGGCCTATCTGGTTGCCATAAGAGGAGTATCCGGCAGCAGCACGAAGTGAGATGACGCGCTGAGGAAGCTTGCCTTCGAGAGTTTCCGATACAGGTTTGTAGATATCTCCGGCGCCGGTGACGCGCATTGCCTGATAAACGTAGCTACGACCGCTCAACGGGTCGCGGATTGCACCGCCGAGACATGTGGATGCGCCACCGAACGGCTCGATCTCCGTGGGGTGGTTGTGTGTTTCGTTTTTGAACTGAAGGAGCCATTTCTCAGTCTTGCCGTCGACGTCAACATCCACGAATATGCTGCAGGCGTTGTTCTCCTCGCTCTGTTCGAGGTCGTTGAGAAGCCCTTTCTTGCGCAGATATCGGGCGCCGATTGTGGCGAGGTCCATAAGGCAGAGGGGTTTGTTCTCGCGGCCCAGTTCCTTGCGGATCTCCTCCCATTGGCGGAGGCTCTCCTCAATGTCGGCTGTGGCGAAAGAATCATCCACCTTGATGTCTGTCAGCTCAGTTGTGAAAGTGGTGTGGCGGCAGTGGTCGCTCCAGTAAGTGTCAAGAATGCGGAGCTCAGTCTCATTGGGATCGCGGCCTTCAGCCGTGAAATACTTCACCACCTCCATGAGGTCGTCGCCATTCATTGCGAGACCCTTCTCCTTACACCATGCCGGAGCCTGCTCCTTTGTGATTTCGCGGAAACCGTCAAGCACGGCCACCGGTTTGGCAGCAGCGCGCTCGGGAGCTGCGAGCACAGAGAGGTCTTTCTTTCTCGACTCCACAGCGTTGATTGCATAGTGTTCTATCTTCTTCATCTCCTCCGGGCCTACAGATGGGTCGAAAATCAGCAGTTTGGCACTGCGGATCTCGATGTCGGCGTCAGGCTGGATCAGTTTCACGCATTCTTCAGCTGCCGCTGCTCGCTGGTCAAACTGTCCCGGCAGGGATTCTATGGCGAGATAGGGACGGCTCTCGAAGTCTACTTCCTTGGAGACTGTGTCAGTGGCCGGCTCGCCAAACACCTTGTAGCTGCTCTTCTCGAGAAGTTCGGGAGAGAAGCCGAAGAGGTCGTAAACGGCGAGCACTCTGAGGTCTTTGATATCAAGACCGAGATTTGAGTTGAGCTCATTGCGGAGGCTTTCGGCCTCCACGCGGTATGGATCGCGTTTCTCAACAAAAATTCTGTATGGTGTCATAAAAAGTCCTGTAAAGGAAAAATTATAAATTCCGGGTGAATAACGCTTCTCAGTCGAGTGTGGAGGCGAGCACTTTCTCAGCCTGAGCCTTGCGGAAGCCATCCATCTTCTCCTTAAGTTCGGGGTCGGTGACGGCGAGAATCTCTATTGCGAGGAGCGCGGCGTTTTTAGCCCCGTCGATAGCCACAACTGCCACGGGTATTCCGGATGGCATCTGCACCATTGAGAGCAGGGAGTCGAGGCCGTCAAGAGTCTTGGCCTTGATAGGCACACCAATTACGGGGAGAGTGGTGAATGCGGCCACGACGCCGGCAAGATGAGCGGCGCCACCGGCAGCGGCGATTATGGCCGCGAAGCCGCGATCACGCAAAGAGCTGACCCATTGTTCGAGCTGGGCCGGAGTGCGGTGAGCGCTCAGCACTTTAGTTTCAAATTCCACGCCGAACTGAGCGAGAGTCTCAGTGGCTGCTTTCATGACTCCCCAGTCGCTGGTAGAGCCCATAACAACACCTATTTTCACGATTAAGAAGAATTAGAAAAACAAATGGGCGCCGATGATTATTCATGGCGTCCACTCATGTTTATACTGTATAAATTTTTACCTGGTTATAGTTGCCGGGCATAATTCGGCACACAGACTCCACACCAACGTACACGTCGGCACCCTCGCGATGGCACATGGTCTTGGAAGATCTCATCGACAAATTGCGCTTTCGCTTTTCTGATAGGGTATTTCGCGATTTATGTTTCATAGATGCAGAGTGTAGAACCCACGCCCTTTGGGGCTTTTTCACTTTGTCAGCCGTTGCCAACTTAGGTGATAAACTTCCTAAGGCAGCTCCCTCTTCCTCATCCTGAGAACAGAGAATCTGTTGGCAAAAGTGAAAAGTGGGTTATGTGTGCAAAATTACTAAATTTTTCTGACATAACATGCATCCACTCCCAAAAATATTTTCATCATATTTTCATCTCTCTGGCGTTTCCTTTAGCATCTATACTCGAGGCTTGCAAAAAGAAGGGTAGAGCACTGGGGAGTGTCTCGTCATGGAATGCGTACGGCCGACGTCGCCACCCCGTAAGCAGCCCAGTATCCTAATCCTCCATTGATATTGGAGTGGCTGTTTTCAATATTAAAAATTAATGAATAAAATGAGGAGACTTGTGCTCAATATATCATATAGTAAATATTTTTAGTATCTTTGCACTATTATAAGATATATTGAGTATGGCAAAGAACACAATGGAGACTAAG
>CAZUNU010000191.1:0-5032 GCA_964622105.1 uncultured Sangeribacter sp.
TGGCTCTCTTTGGTGCTGATTTCGCTTACACTATGGATGGTGGCGCCGTGGGAGAACTCGAATATGAGAACTTCAATGCCGCAAGTGCCAAGGTCATAATCAAAGGACGCAACGTTCATCCCGGTTCCGCAAAGCACAAGATGATCAACTCAATGCGCGTTGCTACCCAGTTTATCGTGATGCTTCCACGCTGGGAAACTCCGGAGCACACCGAAGGCTACGAGGGATTCTATCATCTCGTGGGTATTCAGGGAAGTGTGGAGGAGACAGTGCTCAGTTATATTCTTCGCGATCATGACCGTGCACGCTTCGAGAGCCGTAAACGTGAGATGGAGCACCTCGCAAGAAAGACTAACGCTGAATATCCGGGTAGCACCACTGTGGAGATCAAGGATCAATACTACAACATGCGCGAGAAAATCGAGCCTGTGATGCACATAATCGAAATTGCTGAGAAAGCGATGCGCGAGGCAGGTGTTGAGCCGAAGGTTCAGCCGATCAGAGGTGGAACGGATGGCGCCCAGCTCTCGTTCAAGGGTCTTCCTTGCCCGAATATATTCGCAGGTGGCGAAAATTTCCATGGCCGCTATGAGTTCGTAGCGATCCAGAGCATGGAGAAAGCCACGGATGTAATCGTGAATATCTGCCGTCTCGTAGCCGAATAAGCTGCTCTTTGATGAATACGCTTTACGTAATAACAGGGCCGACAGCCTCCGGGAAGTCGGCCCTTGCTGTAGACCTTGCCCGGCGACTCGGAACGGAGATCATCTCGGCAGACAGCCGGCAGGTGTATCAGGGCATACCGATTGTAACAGCGGTCCCGACGGAAGAGGAGAGGGGTGGAATCAGACACCACTTGATGGAGATGCTTCCTTTGGAGGCGTATTATAGCGCCAGTTCATTTGAGCATGATGCGCTCCGGCTGTCGAGGCAGCTGTTTGATGAGCACGGAAGCGCGGTTGTATGCGGCGGTTCGATGCTCTATATAGATGCACTTTGCAACGGCATCGATGAGCTACCCACAGTGCCTGATGAGATACGGCAAACTCTGATGGAGGATTGGAAGAACAGGGGCGATGATTGGTTGCTGGATCAGCTCCGGATTCTGGATCCCGTATGGTATGATAAAGTTGACCGGAATAATCTGAAAAGAGTGTTTCATGCCGTGGAGATTTCGCTCACGGCCGGAGTGCCTTACAGTTCATTGCTCACCGGAGCACGTACTGAGCGAGATTTCAGGATTGTGAAAGTGGCCTTGAATGGCGAGCGTCAGAGATTATTCGAGAGAATCAACCGCCGGGTTGAACTGATGATGGAGGCCGGACTGGAAGAGGAGGCAAGGAGGGTCTACCCGAAGCGCAATCTGAATTCCTTGAACACTGTGGGACTGAAGGAGATGTTCGCATGGTTTGAAGGCTTCATGACTAATGAGGAAGCAGTGGCACGCATACAGAAAAATACTCGCGTCTATGCCAAGAAGCAACTTACATGGCATAAACGCGATGATTCTTTGATATGGCTCGATTTCGATTCCGACGGAGCCATCAACGTTGAGCGTATCTTGCGTGCCGGACAGGCAGAAAGCTGAGCATTGTGATATTGAAAGATATTACCGTCACAGCTGATATCCTATAGAGAAGACCCAGGCTTTGTTGTAGCCTCCTTTCCAGGGCGTTTTCCAAGCTTTCTTGCATCCGGCGAGGTAATGGATATGGAAGGAATAGTGACGTTTGTAGGCGATGCCGGCGCCGATTTTGAGACCGATGTCGAATTTTGCCGGCACTTCCTTATAGAGTTCGATATCATCATCCGGTGAGATTTGCGGCTTGAGCACCGTGATCTTGTCTCTGGCAGAGTCTTTGAAGATATATTGGAGATATGGGCCGGCTTCTGCTATCAGTCTTACTGTTTCGGCAAGATTGAATTTCATGGATACCAGAATCGGGACATTGATATTGTAGAAACGGTCGTGGCCAAGCTGGGTGAAGTCGGTAGGATTGCCATCAAGGTCGTAATATTTCTTGGAATAGGCATAATCGCCGCTTCTGCTTTCGAAGAAAATGCCCGGTTGAAGAGATATATAATCACGGATGTTGAGATCAACTACGGCTCCGAGATCCACTCCGGTGCCCCAGCTGTTGACGTTCCATAGATCGAAAGCTTTTTTATTGAAGGTGCGGTTGGAAGTGTTGACTCCAAGGCGCACACCTATGTCGAACAGGTTTGCAGGCGCCTCTTTAGAGAAGAATTCCTGAGCTACCGCATGATTGGCAAAAGCAACAATAATTGCGCAAAAAATAATTCTAAATGCTTTCATAACGTAAGGTTTGCAAATAAAAGATAGCTTCCCCGGCAGTAGAGCTTCACAACTGATTCCTGCTCGGCTTGCCAAAGAGAATTTTATGGTTGGCAAAATTAAGTAAAAATATCGGCAATTTAAATTAAATATATAATTTTGCAAAAAAATTTAAGCAGCTTCGCATCGGTTGACAGTCATGTAATACCATGGGAGGCTTAATATTCGGGATATGACAAAAGACATCATCATCGACTAACCTTGAATAAACGAAATGGCACATGCAAAACCACTAAATCTAATGACAGGCCTTAAAGACTATATCTTGATAATTCTGGGCCTTTGTTTCTACGCCTTGGGCTTCACGGCTTTCATCTTGCCCCATGCTATAGTGATCGGCGGATTGAGCGGCGTTGGCACCTTGGTATACTTTGCTTCAGGCGGAGTGATTCCCGTGGCAGTGACACAATATGCCTGCAATCTTCTTCTGTTGAGTATAGCATTCCGCATAGTGGGCAAGACTTTCGTGCTCCGCACAATTTTCGGAGCAACGGTGCTTTCGTTGGCAATCGGTGTGCTTGAAGGTTTCTTCATGAATCTCGGACACCCCATAATAGCCGACATTTCAATGAGCGGTATACTCGGTGGCATCCTATGTGGCACCGGCATCGGTATAGTATTCGTTCACAACGGTTCTTCCGGAGGCACGGACATTGTAGCAGCAATGGTATCGAAAGTCAGCAATGTCAGTATCGGACGCACCATGATCTATACAGACATGCTTATTGTCATGAGCTCGATATTTCTGCCCTATGACGGCACATTCAGCGAGCGACTTGAAGCGAGGGTGCCTTTGATTGTTTATGGTCTGGTAGTGACTTATGTTATTGCTTATATGACCGACATGATCATCAACACCAACCGTCAGGCCACGCAGTTCATTATCTTCTCACCTAAATGGGCTGAAATAGCCGACAGGGTGAATAAAGAGGCTCAGCGTGGAGTGACCGTGGTCGATGGGCTCGGATGGTATTCGAAACATGAGGTGAAGATACTGATGGTGTGGTGCAGGAAAATTGAAAGCGTCACAATTTTCCGTATCGTGAAAAGCATTGACGAGAATGCCTTCATTACTCAAGCCAACGTAAACGGAGTCTACGGCAAAGGTTTCGACCAGATGAAGATCAAGCTTAAGAAGACAAAAAACCATCCCGAAAAGGATGCTCCTGCCATTGAGAAAGCGCCAGCCATAGAGGTGGCGAATTCCGGCTCAGTCTGAAAAAGCTCAGTGTAAAAGACGAGCGTTGTGTATAAAAAACGACCCGGACCTTGGTGATCACCACCCAGGCCCGGGTCTCGAGTTATGTAAGCCGGAAATTTTTTCTGACGGTTCAGAGTTTCTGATTCATCCGTTTGTAGATGAAAGTAGAACCTCGGCTCATCTTGCCTGCTGCCGGTTTATTCACAACCGGAAGCGCGATTGCTGAATTTTCAGGCATCCATTCCACCACTTCATCAATCCATTTTTCAATGCCCTGACGGGTAGGGTGGGGATTGCTTTTGCTCTGGCGCGGAAGGTCGAGATCAAGGCTGCTGAAGAAATATCCTTCTCCAAGATTCTCGGCCAGCCAGTTGTTGAAAACTTCACCTTCACTATGACCCGGCCAGTTGGGAGGGCCAATCCAGAGGAAAGGAATCTGGCCGAAGGCTTCCACCAACTTGTCGAGCTCAGGTTTGAAGCGATCAGGATGTCTTTCAAACATCTCGTTCATGCCTAAACTTACGATAACTGCATCAGGAGTCTGCTCTTTAATAATCTCTTTCAGATTCGGGGTTTCGGCCCATTTGGAAAGAGTGGAGCCGTCCCAGACAATGGTGGCGACTTCAAAGTCGTTGACATCGCCATAGGCATTCAGTCTTTCAGCCATCCACCCTGTCATTGAATCGCCGATAAAGAGCACCTTCTTTACAGGCTCCGGGAGCCTTTCCGGCTCTTCAGCCGACAATCCAAACGCAGAAATCAGCATGACGATAACAGTCAGGACAGCTCCCAACTTCGCATGCAGATTGTGTGTGGTATTTATTATAGTTCTCATAAGTAAAATTATTCTTCACTACTTAAGACCATCCGCCGGGTTATGGATTTTGAATTTCTTCAAGCGGGGTCTTACTATCTTACTTAGTTTTAACAAATGAAATCTAAAAGGGTTTGAGGATAAGTTGTAAATTTTTTTGAAAAGCGATGGTCAAGACATGGAAATTAGCTAATTTTGCAAACGTAAAGCCGGATGCCTTGGCAATACTTCTACCTTGGCACTCCTGTGAACTTGGATAATTAAGCGATTATGGAAAAAAACAAAGATAAAAAAGTAGTGTTGAGCGGCATCCGCTCCACCGGCAACCTCCACTTAGGCAACTATTATGGCGCCTTGAGCAAATTCTTACGTATGCAGGACGACTATGACTGCCGTTTCTTCATAGCCGACCTTCATGCGCTTACCACCAACCCCGATCCCAAGCAGCTTCATGAGAGTGTGAAGGATATCCTGGCTGAGTATCTTGCAGCAGGATTGGATCCGGAAAAGAATATTCTCTACGTTCAGAGCGACATACCGGAAATTTCCGAGATGTATCTTCTTCTTAATATGCACGTGGGTATCGGTGAACTTATGCGCACGGCATCCTTCAAAGACAAGGCCCGCAAGGCTCTCGGCATCACTTCCGACAGTGATGAGA
>CAZUNU010000192.1:0-4847 GCA_964622105.1 uncultured Sangeribacter sp.
GTTTTTCAGCATGTTAAACAAATGAGGGTGTGCCTATTTTGACACACCCTCATGTGATTTTATATGATACAATTCAATATTCAGAGATTGGAGTAGAGGTAGCGCTTGATGCTGCGTTTTGGCGTTTTCTCGAATTCCGTTTCCATTATCTTGTAGCGGTTGAGGCGATTGTAGGATTCAAGTTTGGAGTTCACTTTTTTCAGATTGTCATCCATTATCTTTTCCAGTTCCTCACGGCTTACGCCTGCTTTCTCAGCAGCCTCGAAATCAGGATGGATGAGAGCCACAAGCTTGCCATGGTCGTCGATGACGAGCGATTCGTTGACATATGGCATGTTATTGATTACCTGCTCAATCTCCTCGGGATAAATGTTCTGACCGGAGGGACCGAGAATCATGGTCTTTGAGCGACCGTTGATGGCGATTATGCCGTCTTCATCAATCGTGCCCATGTCGCCGGTGTTCATCCATCCGTCGCCATTTGGCATAACCTCCTTTGTGGCTTCCTCATTTTTGAAATAGCCGTGCATCACGTTGTCGCCCTTCACCCAGATATTACCCGGAATTTTGTGGGGATCGGGAGAATCGATTCTTACCTCCATACGGTCCATGATTTCGCCTACGGTGTGGGGCTTCGATTTCTGAGGTGGAGCATAGGTGAGGAGCGGTCCGCACTCAGTCATGCCGTAACCAACGGTGATAGGGAACTTTATCTTATATAAGAATGATTCAACCTCGGCGTTCAAGGGTGCTCCGCCAATAATGAGTTCCTCAACCTGACCACCGAACACGTTTATCAGCTGCTGACGGATCTTTTCGTAGATCCTGGTGTTGATAAACGGAATTTTCAGCAGGAAGCTCATCATCGGAGTCTGTATCTTCGGGAACACATTGCCACGTATGATTTTCTCAAGCACGAGCGGCACAGTGATTATGAGCTTGGGACGCACCTCGGCAAATGCAGAGAGCAGAACGTGGGGCGACGGGGCGCGGGTGATGAAGTTGCAGTGGCAACCTTTCACAAATGGGTGGAGCATCTCGATCACCATTCCATACATATGGCCGAGCGGGAGCATGTTGACGATGCCGTCACCGGGTTTAAGGAAATGAAGATGGTCGATGCAATAGCGGATATTGCTCCATAGCGAACGGTAGGGGAGCATCACGCCTTTTGATGCGCCGGTAGAACCGGATGTATAGTTGATCACGCAGAGCTCTTCGGGAGTGTCGTGATAATAGTCTACATCGCCCGGAGTGAAGTCTTTGGGATATTTCTTTCCAAACAATTCATTTATATCGTCATTGGCGGCAGTGAGGTGTTTGGAGCGGGAGAGTGGCATACCTCTTTCTGAAAGGAAAAATGCTCCGACGAGTCCGGGAAGTTCCTCCGGGATAAGTTTTTTCCAGATAGCGGCGTCAACAAACAGCAGTTTAGCCTCGCTATGGTTGACGAGAGTATGAATGTTTTCAGGTTTGAATTCATGCAGGATGGGCACGGCCACAGTGCCCGAAGTGAGACATGCTATAAAGACCAAAGCCCAAACAGCCGAATTCTTGCCGCAAATGGCCACTTTATCGCCTGGCTTAACTCCGGCTGCCTCAAAAAGAATATGAATTTTCTCTACATTCTCAGCTACTTCCGAGAATTTAAAACTTATGCCTCCGAGATCAGAGAAGGCCATACGTTCCCAATTGTTTTTAATTGCATCTTCAATCAGATGGTTGAGTGAACGCGGATCCCAAGGCCGGATAGTATCTACTTTTGAATTGTCTGCCATAGTATAAAATTGGTTTAAGTCTCATCGAGAGCTGCAATCGCATCGGAAGAAATGCGTTGTATGCCTTCGTGATGAGGATGTCATTTATCTGTAGAATCGTTGTTGATAGGCAACTACCGTAATAATCTCCGGTAACTTACCCATCTATTTCATCTATAATAACACATAAACCACCCATTTTGTTAACACAGCGACAATTAAGGGGATTTGATAGGTGACGGTAATTAAGAAGGTATTTCAAAGTGTATTCAGTAGAATGAATACTGGATACTTTCGAGCGGCACTTGCCCCTCAAGATACACCACGTCGACGCAGTTGCCTCCGGTCTGGGTCACAATCATCAGATTGAGGATCTTCTTGCCGTCTTTGGATAGTTTCACAAGCACATCGTAACGGTAATTGTCTGATTTCTTGGTGGTGAGAGTCTCCATATCCTTATCCTTTTTAATCTTATGGATAATTTTCCAGAGTTCATCGCTCTGTCCTTCTGTCTGGGTGAAGATATTTTCTATGGAGGTGAGGTCCTTGCATTGGATCGGGAGATTGTCGTAGGCATGGGAAGATGATGAGGAAAGATAATTGTCGCCCCACATCTTCAACATGGCAGGTGAAATGTAGGAGTAATTGTAAGCTCCGGAGGATGAGAGCGACTCGAAGTATTTCACGGGTTTGTCTGCCATGGCCATCAGTGCAAAAAGAGGCAATACCAAGAGCAGAATCAACCGGAGATTAGGCTTATGAAGTGAAAGTGTCATATGAGTGAGGGTGTTAGGTTTGTTATTGTATGAGATATTTTCCTAATTGGATGTGTTAAATTTTCAATGGTTAAATTGACCGCAGGGGAGAGGCAGCCGCATATATCATTTCTTCTGACAGGGAGGAGGCAGTTTTCCTGGCTTCATAAAACACTGCATTCACCTTGTTGAGCGATTCCATCACCTGCCGCATGGTGCTTGCCATTGAAGGGTCTTGGTAATCTTTACCAATTGCATCGGAAGAGGTTTGCAGTTGGTCAGGCACGGCTGAAGATAGAGTGATCTGTGGTGATAAGACTCCTGAAGCATTGGCAGACTCCAACCGTTCAGTAACGGTGTTGACAGCCAATTGTTCGTTGAGATTTGATGCCGGAGTCTGATCTTGCGTTTCGGCTACGTGGGAGCCGGTATTTTTCATCACACCTTTGTTGTTGATTTTTACGCGTGAGGAGGAAGCACTTGCAAATATAGCAGAGGTATGAGCAGGAGATACTTCAGAAATCCGGTTCTCCTTGTTTATTTTATTAGTTTCTTCAATCGTTGTGTTTTCTGTCTCCAGGGTGAGCTCAGGGAAAGAGGGCAGTTCAGCCGATGCAAAGAATGAGGTGTCAGAAATTTGTCCTTTTTCATCAGTGGCTGAAGGAGAGGAAGAGTATTGATGAGAAACAAAACCGATGCCTACAGTCAGGAGGATAGCAACAGAAGCCGCCACGGAGACAGTGCGCATCCAGATCGTTCTCTTTCTATGGCTATGAGCCGCAAGCGCAGAGATTGTGGAATCAAGGCGCGATTCAAGGTCGTGTGGAGAGGAATCCTCAAGGGTGAGGAGTGTGGCTTCTGCGTACTCGTCAAGAATAGAGAAGGTTTCAAGATCTTCGATAAGGGAGGGCTCTGATAGCTGTGGGGTTCCGTCAGTAGCTTTTCGGGCCATCGAACGCAGACATTCAATCTGCATTTCGGTGGCTGAACCATCGAAATAAGCTTCAAGAAGCTGTCTGAGCTGAAGATCAAAGTTAATATTTATATCAGTATCTATCATTCTTATTTTTTTGTTGCGAAAGAAGCTTGGTAGTTGTTCGGGTTTATTTATTTTTCAAGAAGAGTTCGCGGAGTTTTTTCCTTCCTCTTGAAAGGAGCACCCTCACATTATCGTCGGAGAAACCGGTGGCTTCCCGGATCTGAGAGTTGGAAAGGCCGCTGACAGCACTCAACAGAATCACTTTCCTCTGGTTGTCAGGAAGGGTCTTGAGCAGGGCGACTACTGTTTTAAGTTTTTCCCGTCCTTCAAGGTTGTCTTCGGGCCCCGGTTGAGTGTCCGGAATCGGTGGAGGGTTATCACGGTTCAGGTCGTGTGAAAATCTGTTTCTCGCCACATGATTGACAGCGATATTCCTAACAGTGGTCACGGCATATGCCTCGATATTATCGATATGATCCATCCTTGAACGGTGTTCCCACAACCGGGCGAGAGCTTCCTGCAGACAATCGGCAGCGTCGCTCTCGTCTCCAATGATCGAGAGTGCGTATGCGAAAAGCCGCTTATGAATCGGCATGATACGTTGTCTGAACTGCGTTTCGTCCACTGTGAAGTCTCTTCTTTAATATAACGACACAATTGAGTGGAATATGTTACATCGAGATGCTCTCCTTTATGTGAATAAATGTTAAAATAATATATATTCACTATATATACCCTTAACAAAGTGAAAACGTAGAGTGTTATTAATACAAAATCAGGCCAAAAACCTGAGATGAAAAGATCAATTACCTTCGACCGTTGTTTTTATAAAATCTCATCGACCGTTGTTAAGCGACTTGAAAAAAGATAGGAATTTATTTATCATTTAATTAGATAATATTATGAACACAGCACCTTTAGCAGGAATTAAAGTAGTGGACTTTACTGAAGTGCAGTCAGGTCCTTCATGTACACAGATGCTCGCATGGTTGGGCGCAGACGTTATCAAGATCGAACGTCCCGGCGTAGGCGACGCAACCCGTAAGGAACTTCAGTTTAACCCGAAGCTTCCTTCTTACTACTTCCTGCAGCTCAATTCCGACAAGAAGTCTCTCTCGCTTGATGCGAAGACTCCTGACGGAAAAGAGATCCTTACGAAACTTATCAAGGAATGTGATATCTTCGTAGAAAACCTCCACCCGGGTGCAATGGATAAGCTCGGTTTCTCTTGGGAAGCTGTACACGCTCTTAACCCGAAATGTATCTACGGTACGATCAAGGGCTTCCCGGTATCTTCCAAGTATAAAGATCTTAAGGCTTATGAGCCTATCGCACAGGTGACAGCCGCTGCCGCTT
>CAZUNU010000193.1:0-4525 GCA_964622105.1 uncultured Sangeribacter sp.
CTCTGCATGCTTACTTACCGTTTCTACGTGCTGTCAAATCCAGTCACCCCCGGAAGTATCAATTAGAATACAAATTTACAAATTTGTGCCTAATCAAGTTAAATATTATCTAATTTTTTTTGATAATTTAACATTCGTCTACTTATCAGTTGACTCCAATAGGTGATAAATCTGAGGAATCAAAATAGAAATAAGCCCGTGCAAACTGTCGGAGAAAAATAAGAGAAGACTGACGAGGCTTAAGGGCCTTCCTATCATTTTCAATGGTTGATAAAGTAGAATCGTTTATCATAGGCAAAAAACAGTAAGAACTGCTCACAATTTAGATTTTGATAAAAACAAGACAGAATTAATGACGTTGATTGTCTTCGTCATTTTATGTTATTAACGTAACCTTACTCTTCTTTATTATTTACAAACTACAATTTCTGATGGATAAATTAAAAAACATGCAAAACGAAATAATTTATAAATTATTTGTGGAAATCATTAAGGAACATCTGATTGTAATAGGCATAAATTAACCCTTATGAACCATTAAAAAAAATATATATGCGTTTAGAAATGCCGTTACACTTTAGCTCATTTATTTAAGTTTCAATACAGAATGGCACCAAGTAGTTCTAATTACTAATAACCAAATAATACGGTATAGGGACGTGGTAAGGAGAGCAAACGTGCAATCGCATTAAAACAAATATCACGGCTCGTGGAGGCGACAGGCAAGTGCCTAAATCAATAACAAACCACCAATAATCATAACCGGAACTTAACGTTGACCCCAAGGTGTCTTTGGAGGTATGGGGAAGTGTGTAAAACAAAGCTGTCGTCATCCTAAAGAGGAGTGACGACATCAGAATAAAGTTAAAGATAATAAATTTTTACAGGTCTGAGCTACTATCTTTAATTTGTAAGAACTATGTCTTTTTCAGCTGCGATTCTTCTCAAATTCAGGATCGCGTATCTCATACGTCCAAGAGCTGTATTGATGCTTACACCTGTAAGATCAGCTATTTCTTTGAAAGAAAGATTCTGATAATAGCGCATATTCAGTACCTCTCTCTGCAAATCAGGTAGCTCTTTAATCAGATACTTCACATCATCACGGATCTGTTCCTCGATAATAGTGTCTTCTATCGTCTGCTCACAGAGCTCTTTTCTATTGAGAACGTCTACATCATCAAGATCGGCGCTTTGAACATTCTCCGATTTTTCCTGCCGATAATAATCAATTATGAGATTATGGGCGATTCTTGAAATCCAAGCCGGGAATTTACCATTTTCAGTGTAACGTCCTTGCTTGATGGTCAATATTGCCTTTACAAATGTCTCCTGGAATATATCATTAGCTATATCTTCGTTTTTGATAATTCGAAGAATATAATTATAGATACGGTCCTGATGACGTTTGAGTAGGGTGTCAAATGCCTCATTATTGCCATTGGCATAGGCTTTGACAAGCTGCTCATCGGTCAGACTCATTTTATTTGCCATTCTGTCTTGTCTTTTTCGTTTTGGTAGAGTTAATCGATAGGCAGATATTTTAATTTATTGTTTTAAAATTTTCTAATACAAAATTAGCAATAAAATGTGACTGACACAAGGGGGTAAACGATTAATTGTATTAAATATTGTTAATTAAACAATAACATTCCCATTATTCAGTTATAATTAATTCTTTTTAACAAGCTTGATAGCCGCCCAGTCTTTTTCAGTATATACTTTTTCAAGTGAAAAGCCTTGAGGTGACGCAGCCTCCATAATCACCGGTATATCATTTTCATAAAAACCGCTGAGATACAACTTTCCTCCCTGCTTTATTCTCCCGGCATATCTGTCAATGTCACCAGTAATTATATTACGGTTGATGTTAGCCAAGAAAATGTCGGCTGGTTCCAAATTTTCAAGAGCGGAAGCATCTCCACAAACTATATTTATGTTCGTTTTGTTCAATTCAACGTTCTCTTTGGCATTATCGCAAGCAAAAGGGTCGATCTCAATTCCTGTTACTTTTCCCGCCCCACGCATCTTTGCAAGTATTGAAAGTATACCTGTTCCGGTGCCCATATCTATTACGGCCTTTCCCTCAATGTCGGCTTCGAGAATGTGTTTCATCATTTGGCTGGTGGTAGAATGATGACCTGTGCCAAATGCCATCTTCGGATCTATTATTATATCATATTCAGCTGATGGCACATCATTATGAAAAGAGGAGTGAACCACCACCTGATCGCCTATCACGATCGGTTTGAAATAATTTTTCTCCCATTCCTGATTCCAATCTTCACCTTCTATCTCTTCAGACGTCATGCTGAATTTGACATCAATCGGGAAATCATTCAGGATGTCGTTAACAAGATCAGGGTTATATGCGTCTGTTGTGATATAGGCAGTGAGTCCGTTGTCATCGGGTGAAAATGATTCAAAGCCCACATCACCGAGAAATGCTGCCAAAAGGTCGGTCACTGTCTCATTGCACGGGGTGGCATCAATTCTTAATGCTATATAATTTTGCATTGCCAAAGGAATAATTTATGCTTGTTTACTTTACAATAGCAACATCATCTGTGTTGATTACATTTTACAAAATTAATCAATTGAACTGATTAAACAAAAAATTCTAAAGCTATGATTCATAAATTGGATTTAGTAAGATTAATGATAAACCAATTCTGATGCTTATTGTTAAAAAAATAAAAAGAACAATCATGGCAAAACCATTCACCTTCGACAGAGTAATTAGGCTACTTATTGGCCTGGCAATAACCGTAGGCGCTTTTTGGCTGATCGGAACATTAAAAAATGTGCTGCTGCCATTTTGCCTCGCATGCCTACTCTCATATATAATGGAACCTTTCGTAGAGTTCAATCAGAGGATTCTTCACACAAAGGGGAGAGTATTGGCAGTATTCCTAACCTTGCTTGATATCACTGTTGTATTCGCTCTGTTGATATACCTCTTCATGCCGACCGTGATGAGTGAAATTCATCAAATGGGCGACATGATTACAAAATATTCGACCAAACAGTTCAGAATACCCTTTATTCCTGATAATGTAGCCGACAATCTTGAACAGAAATATAACCTTTCAAAATTGATCAATGAGCTTGAAAGCGGTCGTGGATTGGAGCTCCTGAATAAAGGAGAGACACTTGTTTCAACCGTAGTCGATTTTCTGATGCATTCTCTGGAATGGTTATTGACGTTTATATATATCATTTTCATTCTTATCGACTATGAAAAGCTTGGAGAAGGAATGCAACTTTTAGTACCCGACAAGTATAAGGCTTCGGTATTCCAGATAGGCAGGGATGTTAAGGAAAGTATGGATAAATATTTCCGTAGTCAGCTTCTGATTTCGTGTTGTGCGGCAGTTCTCTATACAACAGGTTTTTTTATTGTCGGGATGCCTATGGCTATAGTGATGGGGGTTATTGTTGGAATTCTCTATATGATACCCTACTTTCAGTACATTACACTTATCCCCGTTATAATCATCTGCTTTATAACCTCACTTGACGGTAGCGTAGATTTCTGGGTGCTGTTAGGCAAATGTGGACTTGTTTATGTGATCAGTCAATGCATTTGTGATTACGTACTGACTCCTAAAATAATGGGTAAGTCATTGGGTTTAAACCCGGCAATCATCCTGCTCTCTCTTTCAATTTGGGGAACATTGTTAGGAATAATTGGTATGATTATAGCTTTGCCTTTGACGACTCTTATTCTTGCCTATTATAAGAAAATTATTATCGATCATAAACCGCTCTCGGCTCCAACAGATGTCTGAGAAGGTGAAAAAGTGACTTATAATAAATGGCGATGATGTTTTAAGTAAAACTTCATCGCCATTTATTAGTTATTGATTACTAATTATTTAAAATTCAGAACTAAAGTGAAAGCGTATTTTAGGATTGTCATTTCTGGCCATCTGAAGCACATAGTTCGAGTCAGCAAGAAAGACATCCCGACCTTCCTTATCGGTTGCCATAAACTGATGTTTGCGCTTCTTGAACGTATTCAATGCCTCCTCGTCATCGCTCTCGATCCAACACGCTTTATAAAGGCTTATAGGTTCCCAACGGCATTGTGCTCCATATTCATGAAGAAGACGATATTGTATGACTTCAAACTGGAGCTGACCGACAGTGCCGATAATCTTGCGTCCATTAAAAGAGTTAGTAAACATCTGGGCTACACCTTCATCCATGAGCTGCCGGATACCCTTGTCTAATTGCTTCGCTTTCATCGGATCAGCATTCTCAATATATTTGAACATTTCCGGTGAGAAAGAGGGAAGACCCTTGAAATGAAGTAATTCACCAGACGTAAGAGTATCGCCAATCTTGAAATTGCCTGTATCCGGAATACCTACTATGTCGCCAGGGAAGGCCTCGTCAACAATGTTTTTCTTCTGAGCCATAAAGGCTGTAGGAGCCGCAAAGCGCATCATTTTGTCACTTCTTACGTGAAGCCCGCCACTGTGCACATCCCTAATTCCAATAAGGTGAGTGTAGTACTCCA
>CAZUNU010000194.1:0-4513 GCA_964622105.1 uncultured Sangeribacter sp.
AAAACGGTCAGTTTACCACAAAGGAATATATTTGCGGAGACAACTGGACGATAAAAGAGCTTGAACCGAGCGAAGGTTATCTGCTTGATCCTACGATTCATCATGTCGGCGCAGAGCCGCAGCTTTACACTGCGGAGCATAACTTGACTTCCAATGATGTGGTTGAGGATGTTGTTAAGGGCAATATCGCTTTAATTAAGCACACCGATGACGGAGAAACCCATATTGAAACACCCGAAGAAGGAGCAACCTTTGAAGTCTACCTGAAATCCGCAGGCAGCTATGGAAATGCCGATCCCGATGAGCGTGATGTAATCGTCTGTGATGAAAATGGATTTGGACAGACGAAGGATATGCCTTACGGCATTTACACCGTTCATCAGACAAAAGGCTGGGAAGGTCGTGAGCTGATGAAGGACTTTGATGTGTTTATCGCAAAGGACGCACAGACCTACCGCTATCTTATCAACAACGCAAATTTTGAAAGCTATGTAAAGGTTGTCAAGGTAGACGCAGAAACCGGAAAAACAATCCCTTATGCGGGCGCTGGCTTTCAGATTTACGATCCCGAAGGAAATCTTGTAACTATGACCTTCACTTATCCCACTCCTACTACCATTGATACCTTTTACACCGACGCAGAGGGTTCGCTTGTGACACCTGAGAAGCTGCCTTACGGCAAAGGCTATTCCATTGTCGAGGTGCAGGCTCCTTACGGTTATGTCCTTGACAGTACGCCGATCTTCTTTGATGTGGCAGAGGTCAATTCCACAGAGGAAAGCGGGGTTACAATTATAAAGGTGAATAAGGAAAATATGGCGCAGAAAGGCACGGTTACGGTGGAGAAATCCGGCGAGGTGTTCTTCGGCGTGTCTGTTATCGGCGGTGTGGACGCAGATGGAAACGAGCTGCCGACCATCTATCAGCCGCAGTACGAGGTGCAGGGACTTCCCGGCGCTGTCTATGAAATCAGAGCCGCAGAGAATATTATCACGCCTGACGGAACTACCCGATATAAAAAGGGCGAGGTTGTGGATACCGTGACAACGGGTGCGGACGGTCTTGCAAAAAGTAAGGAAATCTATCTCGGAAAATATGAGGTTCAGGAAATCACCGCTCCTTACGGAATGGTACTGAATGATGAAATCCATTCGGTAGAGCTTGTGTACGCTGGACAGAATGTTTCCGTTACCGAGACAGCAACCAGCTTCTACAACGAAAGACAGAAGGTTGAAATCAGCCTTGAAAAGACACTTGAACTCAATGAGTTGTTCGGAATCGGCAATAATGGCGAAATTCAGAATATCAGCTTTGGCTTGTTTGCCGCAGAGGAACTTATCAGTACAAGCGGTACGGCTATCCCTGCCGACGGTCTGATTGAGATTATTACCCTTGATGAAAACGGCAAAGCAGCCGTGAAAACAGACCTTCCTATCGGCAGCTACTATGTGAAGGAGCTTGCGACAGACGAGCATTATATCCTGAATGATGAGAAGTACCCTATTGTTTTTGAATACGCAGGACAGGAAACCGCAAAGGTTGAGATATCTACAAATGACGGAAACGCCATTGAAAACGAATTGTTTTACGGTTCTGTTTCCGGTATCAAGGTTGATGAGAATGGCGAAGCGCTGAGCGGCGCATTGATTGGATTGTTCAAGACAGACGGGGACGAATTTACAAAGGAAAACGCACTTATGACTACCGTATCAGCAGAGGACGGTAGTTTTTCTTTTGCGGACATTCCTTACGGCACTTGGTATGTGCGTGAAATTGAGCAGCCGACAGGCTTTGTGCTTGATGAAACCGTCTATCCCGTAACCATTTCTGAGGACGGGCAGATTGTGGAAATTGAAATTGTCAATGAGTTTATCCGTGGCAATATCGCTCTGACAAAGGTGGACGCTGACTATCCCGACAATAAGCTGACCGGAGCGACCTTTGAGGTTTACAAGGACAGCAATGATAACGGCAAGCTGGACGAAGATGACGAGCTGCTCGGCACACTTACCGAAAAGGAAATCGGGAAGTATGAAATGAACGACCTTCTCTATGGTCGTTACTTTGTGAAAGAAACGATTGCTCCCGAAGGCTTCCTGCTTGATGAGGGCGTTTATGAGGTATTTATCGACACCGACGGTAAGACCTATCAGGTGGAGAACAAGGCTGGAGTCGGTTTTATCAACGACGCTATGAAAGGCAACCTGAAAATTGTCAAGACTTCCTCAGACGGAAATGTGAAAGGCTTTGCTTTCCGCATTACCGGGGCAAACGGCTATGATGTAACGCTGGAGACAGACGAGAATGGAGAAATCCTGATTGAAAACCTCCGTATCGGTGAGTACACCATTTCCGAGGTCAGCAATGCGGCTTCCGCAAACTATGTGCTTCCTGCCGACAAGCAGGCAACCGTACAGACAGGCTCTACCACGATTGTGGAAATGCACAATGTCCTGCGTGATACCCCGAAAACCGGGGACAACAGCCATACCGGACTTTGGTTCGCCCTTGCCGGGCTGTCCCTGATCGGCATTACCGCCTGCGGTATTGTTGGCTTTAAGAAAAAGAAGAAGGGAGAGAATCAGTAATGGAGCTTAAAACCATTGTCGCTATCGGACTGGTCGCTTTTATCATCGGCGGCTTTATTTTTTTGCAGATAAGGCACAGAAAGAAGAAATAACGGATTTGGGGCGGATGAAATATTCCGCCCCTTATTTATTTTTGGAGGACAAAATGAAAACGCTGAAAACCGTTGAGCGCCGGGTAACGGAAATTTTGAGAGAACACCCGGACGCACGAAACGATGATATGAAGCTCTATCTGCTTGTAAGCGAATCCTGTATTTATGAAACGCACGGAATCGGCACAGTTACCTTTGCCGATGTAATGACAAATTACAAAGCGTTCGGTATCCCCTGCTTTGAAAGTATCCGCAGGGCAAGGCAGAAAATTCAGGCGAAATGCCCGGAGCTTGGCTGCTCCCCCGAAGTACGCAGGGCAAGGCACAGGATGGAGCGTGTGTATTCTGAATACGCAAAAGACTGACAGGAGGTAATATGAGAATGGCTGCTACGCTGATAGACCGTATTGAGGTCAGAAAAGACGGTGTATATCTTTCCACACATCTGCCGGAAGAAGCAGGCTCTTATAAGACATGGCAGAGCGTGGAATTGTCGGAAGCATATCAAAAGGACGGGCAAAAGGGACTTGACCGTGAAATTTTCCGTATCTTTTATGAATATGCGGAGCTCGGAGATTTCCATAAAAGCACGGCAAGGTATCACCGCATTTTCAATCTTCCCGAAGCAAAAGCACTGCACAGAGAATGTTTTGAACAGATTGCCGCTTTTGAAAAAAGCTGTTCAAGTCCCTCAAAGTTTCGGGCTTACGACCGTGAAATGAGGGATAAGCTCTATGACAGGCTTGCCGAAAAGTGTAGTGAATATGACAGGAAACAGAAACACGAAAATCACGAGCGATAGGAGGATTAAGAGATGGCAAATAAGAAACCGACAACCGCCCTGACCTTGCAGCAGAAGGTCAAGGTGCTTATAAAGCTGTTTGAGTCCGGCTGCAAAACAGAAAAGGACTTGAAGGCATTGAATTTACAGAGCATTTTACAGATTCCCGATATAACTGTCCCTGATATGACGGTGATTACCGAACTTCAGGAACAGGTGGCGAAGAACAGACTGTTCTCCTATTTGGGAGGTGGTGCAGATGAACAGCACACAGACGGACAGACACATCATATGGAGTGATTTATCCCTTGACCCTGACGATTGGCGAGACGGCTACAAGGATTTTCTTGAAACGAACGAGCTTGAAGATGATCCGAATGATGAAAACGAGCTGTATCGGTGGATGGTTGAAACGAATGAGGAGTATCTTGCCGATGAACGGATAAACCTGAACATTCAGCTTTCCCAGCCGATTATCGTGATTGGCGATATTGGCAGATGGAACGGCAGGGTTATGGGTTACAAGATGATAGATTCCGGCAATATCAAGGACTGTCTTTATTCAGATACCGATTTTACGGAATGGTATGTGGACAAATACGGTGATCTCCGTGCGGACGCTGTTCACCACGACGGTACAAATCACTATCTGTACCGTGTTTTTAAGAACGATGTAACGCCTGAACAGGCAGAGAGGTTGCAGGATAAGATTTATATGGGAAAAGCGACAAGGGCGGATATTACGAGAGTGACCCGCAGGCTTGGAGATGAAATCTCCGCCGTTTACGGATTTCACATTCCGAAACAGAGAACATCAAAGGAAAGGGGTGAGCGATGATGGACTTTGAAATAAATCCTCTTACTATCGAAGAAAGAAAATATACCTATGCCCAAAGCACACAAATCCGTTGTCAGACCGGGAGTATCGGTCATCTGCGTGGGGATTTTGGATTAGGCGAACAGTTTTACACCACTTGGGACGAGCATGACGACAGGCTGAAAACGCCGGAGTTCAGCTCGGAATTGGACGATGTTATAAACGAGCTTCGCAG
>CAZUNU010000195.1:0-4462 GCA_964622105.1 uncultured Sangeribacter sp.
AAATTACTAAATAAATCCTGAATGTCAGCTATCTACATAATGAAAATGTTAGAATTATATCTATTTTGACCATTAAAATGGCAATTTGATCGGAACATACCATTAGGGCACAAGTCGGGGGCATAAGTCAGAGCACAAGTTATCCAGAATACGTTTGATTTGGGGGCCGTTGGCGATGGCGTCTATCTCGTCGGCGATTTGGCTCATCATTGTTGATTATTAAAGAAACTCGCCGATTTTCAATTCGTCGGAGGAGAGTTTGATGTAGTCCATTTTGCAAAGGTAAGGGCGTGAAATGAGATGACAAAGATTTTTCAGGTTTGCCGAGGAGCGTTTGCATTACAACCATACACATTACTGTATGATTTTCATACACTCTTTTCCATTGAGCTACCGAATCATTCGGTTTAGACGGCCGGATTTTAGAAATTGCTTAACTTTGCACTATGAATAATACAAATTATGGTACGTTGCTCGTAATCGATGATAATCCGGCTATCCTTACAGCCGTGAAAATCTGTCTTGGCAAGGTGTTTGAGAGGATACTCGCCCTTTCATCTCCCGATACGGTTCTTGTTACTCTCAGTCAAGAACATGTAGACGTGATTCTACTCGACATGAATTTCTCTCCGGGCATAAACTCCGGACAAGATGGAATGATATGGCTCTCAGCAATCCGGCGCAAGCACCCCGACATCCCTGTGGTGCTGGTGACAGCTTATGCGGATGTGAAACTCGCAGTGAAGGGACTGAAGAACGGCGCCACCGACTTCATTACGAAACCCTGGGATAATGACGAACTTATCCGGGTGATGAAAGACGCTGTTGATAAGACGAAAGAGATAGTGCCGCTCCATGAGCTTGAGAGAGAACACGTGAAGAGAGTGGTAGACAAATGCAATGGCAACATGAGCAAGGCGGCTGAATTGCTGGGCATCACCCGCCAGACACTTTACAGAAAATATCAACCATGATAGCGGCGGTAGGGATTTCACTTTTGATTGGTGTGCTTGCAACTGCAATCGTTTACAGGCATCAACATCTGCTCAAAGACAGGGCACAGCTTATGCGTGACGCCATGCGCCACCGCGACTTCTCTTTCCGTCTGCCGACTAAGGGATTGCTCTTCGGCGAGCGTGCATTGCAGAATGCCGTAAACGACATGGGACATGAGATTGAGAAACTCGTAGCCCACAATGAAGTGGAGTCATGGCAACGACTCACGCGGGTGCTCACACATGAGATAATGAACGTGATCACCCCTATACGAAGCATCAGCCAGGCGTGCCTTTCTGATCCTGACATAAAAGCCACTCCTTACGAGGAGGGGATGCGGGCAATATTCGAGGCAAGCGCAGGCATGGCAACGTTTGTGGAAAACTATCGTAAGATGACCCGGCTGCAGGAGCCCGTGAAGAGGAAAGTGAACCTGAGGGATTTTATAGATAGCGTCACCTCGCTTTATCCCGATTTGAAGTGGAAGGTTTCTGTGCCCGGAGAAGTTTTCCTGAAGGCTGATGATAGTCTATTGAGGCAAGTGTTTATCAATCTCGTTAAAAATGCAATTGAAGCCGGGGCCCAAACAATCGGCATTGTCTATAAAAGCTCTACAACCTCTTTTACCGGAGCAAATGGCAACGCTCGTAAAAGCGCTAACGCCACTTCAGCCGTAGCAAGCGGCGTTCCTTTCAATGGTCAGCTTACTATCAGCAACGACGGGCATAGTATTCCGGATGATGTGGCGAAAGAGATTTTCATTCCCTTTTTCACCACCAAACCTAAGGGCTCGGGCATAGGACTCTCCTTAGCCCGTCAGATTCTATTGAAGCAAGGTCTTATCCTGAGCCTATCAGCCCACCCGCTCACAGGCTACAACGTAACCTTCATCCTGGAATCCGACCGCCTCTGATTCATTTTTCTATTTTTTGGCATCTTTCTTTGCGTGATACCGATTTTATTATTAACTTTGCACCCAAAATGAAGGAAAAATGACGAAAATGAAGCAATGTCATAAATCATTTGGCTATTTCTTCTCAAAGTATATGCAAAACGGAAGCCTCAGCCTTTCGGCAACTTCCTTTTTCCAAATATTTAAGGCAACCCATTGGAGGGTTGCCTTTTTTTCTACCCTCCATTTTTCCTCCCCTCTTTTCAAAACCAATTTTTACTGAACATTCAATCCTAAACCGAATATGCCTCGTATACTTCTTGAAAACGCTAACATCTGGACCAACGGTGAATTCCGTAATGGCTCTATCCTTATCAACGACAGCTCTATCGAACAGGTGGCCCGCCAGATTCCGCTTGATGAAATCCCGGCCGGAAACGCTGCTGATGAAATTGTGGCGATCGACCTGAACGGACGATACGTTGTGCCGGGCCTTGTGGACATGCACGTGCATTTCCGTGAACCGGGCTACTCTTATAAGGAGACCATCTACGCCGGCTCTCGTGCCGCACTTGCCGGTGGATTCACCACCGTCTGCACAATGCCCAACCTCAACCCGGCACCGGATTCAATCGGGAATCTCAAGATACAGCTCGACATAATAGCCCGCGACGCACAGATGCAAGTGATTCCGTTCGCCACCATCACACGCAAACGCATGGGCGACGAACTGATCGATTACGAGGCACTCGCTCCCTGGGTAGCCGGCTTCTCCGACGACGGATCGGGAGTGCAGAGCGAAGAAGTGATGCGCGAGGCAATGCGCCGTATAGCCAAGACTGGAAAGATTCTCTCGGCCCACTGCGAAGTGAATTCCCTTCTGCGCGGCGGTTATATCCATGACGGTGAATATGCAAGGAGCCACGGACACCGCGGCATCTGCTCTGAATCGGAATGGGGCGAGATAGAGAGAGATATCCGCCTCGCTGAAGAGACAGGATGCCGTCTGCACGTATGCCATATATCAACAAAAGAAAGTGTGGAGCTGATACGCCGCGCGAAATCCCGCGGAGTGCAGGTGACATGTGAGACAGGGCCGCATTACCTCACCTTCTGCGACAGTGACCTTCAGGAGGATGGTAGATTCAAGATGAATCCACCGATACGTTCTGAAGCCGACCGCGATGCCCTGCGTGAAGGTATAGCAGACGGAACTATCGACGTGATCGCAACAGATCACGCCCCACACTCGGCTTCAGAAAAGAGCAAGGGGCTTGAGAAGAGCGCCATGGGAGTGGTAGGTCTTGAAACGGCATTCCGGGCCGTCTACACCACTATGGTGAAGCCGGGTCTGATCTCCTTCGAACGCCTTGTGGAGGTAATGAGCATCAATCCGCGGCGCATACTCGGCCTCCCCATGGCTTACGGACCGCAAGCTGGAGACTGGGCAGATCTTACGGTGCTTTCCACCGATGGATCTGCTATCGTTAATCCTGAAGAATTCCTCTCCAAAGGCCATGCCACTCCTTATGCCGGACTCACACTCGACGGACGAGTGGACGCCACGATATTCTCCGGACGCATCACATTCGGAGGCAAAACACCTGCTGAATTATATCCAAGACAGTAAACATTTCCTTTACGATCAACAAATAAAAAAGCATGTTCTCAAATACAAAAAAACTTGTGCTTGAAGACGGTCGCGAATTTCCGGGTCTCGGATTCGCCGCCGATACCGAAAGAGTGGGTGAACTTGTGTTCAACACCTCGATGGTAGGCTATCAGGAAATCCTTTCCGACCCCTCCTACGCCGACCAGATCATTGTGATGACATATCCCCTCATCGGCAACTATGGAATTACTGATGAAGATTATGAAACAAAATTCCCCTCTATCGGGGGCATGATTGTGAAGGAGAACAACGACTCCCCTTCTAACTTCCGCTACACAAAAACTCTCGCTGAGGTGCTTGAGGAGAACGATATTCCGGCCATAAGTGGAATCGACACCCGTATGCTCACCAGAATCCTTCGTGACGCACGCGGCATCAGAGCCATCATTACTGACATCGACACCCCTGTGGAGGAAGCTGTAGCCAAGATCAAGGCTGTGAAGCGTCCTACCGATCTGGTGAGCCGGGTAAGCTGCAAGAAAAGATGGTTTGCACGCACGGCCAACTACAAGTATGACATCGTGGCCATCGACTGCGGCATGAAATACAACATGGTGCGCAACCTCAACTCACATAACTGCAACGTTACGGTGGTGCCCTGGAACACAACTGCAGAGCATATTCTCGCTTTCAATCCCGACGGCGTCCTCATCTCAAACGGTCCGGGTTCGCCGGAAGACGTGCCGGAAGTGGTTGAGACTATCCGTCAGCTTCGTGGAAAAGTGCCAATGTTCGGCATATGCCTCGGCCATCAGCTCATTGCCCTCGCCTACGGCGCAAAGATAGGCATTATCAACCCCGGTCACCGTGGAGGCAACCATCCGGTGAAGGAGCTCCCTACGGGCAAGGTGATACCACATGGCAGGTATGAAATCCTTGTGTCCCACTCCCGAGAGCTCACT
>CAZUNU010000196.1:0-4421 GCA_964622105.1 uncultured Sangeribacter sp.
ATAATTGAAACTCAATTAAATCCGTTAGGCGGCTCTCATTTTGGAGAGCTCTTCTTCGAGCCATGGCGGAATTCGCGACTGCAAATTTAATACTTTTTTCGTTATCCTGCAAATATTTACTGCAAATATTGAAATTTATCTTCAATATTCCCTATAACCGCAGGAATTCATCTTCTTTTATTCACTTTTTCTGTTATCATCCGCTACCTTATACCGTAAGCCAACCCATTGCAGTGACCCTTACCGGTGTAGCAATATCTATCGGAGAAGTAACTCGCCAAAAGTAAAGCTCTCTTCCGCAGAAAAAAGTACTCAGATCCTTTCGAAGATGATCATATAAGAGGCTGAGAACGTTTCTCCAGGGGCTATCGTGTTCACATATTCACGTTCTGAAAAGTCTCCTTCAAAACCTATCCTGTCTGCACGACCCCACCAAGGTTCTATGCACACAAAGGGCGCCTCCGGTGATGGCGACCACATGCCTACTACAGGAGCATTGAAGAGCACGGAAAGATAAGGTGTCTTGTGAGGTCCTAACAACGATACTCTACGCACCTGCTGATCGGCAAGTATAATGGTGTTGATATCAAAAGTGGTAGACGTGATTGGTAGCAGGTCTTCTGAATCCACAATCACATTCTCCTCGGCGTCACCTATGCAACCTTTCTCTTTAATCAATTGAGTGGTCACACTTTCCTTATCAAACAGAAAATAGCCATGCACCTCTGCTTTCGGATCAAAATCCGGATAGTTGAAAGCTGGATGGGCTCCAATATGGAAATCCATGGGCTTGTCGTCAACATTCTTTACGCGCCACATGACAGAAAGACGTGTCTCATAAAGCTTATAGCCAATCTCAAGACGAAATTTGCGTGGATACTGAGCATAAGTTTGCTCGTTCCAGTCAAGGGCAAACCACGCTTCATCCTCGGGAGTATCCGAAATGATTTCAAATTCACTATCGCGGGCAAAGCCATGCTGACTCATCGCAAACTCCTGACCATCCATACGGAAAAGACCATTCCAAACTGAACCCACAATGGGGAACAACACCGGTGAGCGGCGTGCCCAATATTTGGTATTACCCTGGTAAAGGAATTCATGCTCTGTGCGTAGATCTACGATGCTCTGAAGTTCAGCTCCATGACTATCTATCACCACTTTTAGAAGATGGTTCTTAAGTTCTTGTCTCATGGCTTATATGTGTTTATTTATTTTTCATTTGGGTTTTCAACTTTTGCAGTCTTCTCTTCAACTGTTTGCTCCGGTTGCTTCTCCGTTGGCTTAGTTACTTCACTCTCCTTTTCAGGTGGAACGGTGCCATCCGGAGCAGCCTTTACATCATCCGGCAACTCCACTGCTTTCTTTCCCTTGTTGATCGGAAGTGTATAGATTAGTGAAAATGAAGCTGTAAGTGGGCCCGAAGTGCCGTAACCGGGGATAAACCACGGTTTTGAATTCTTACCGTTTGTAGCTTTGAATTTGAATCGGAACCGTGCATTCCAACCCATACTGAAATTTTTCCAGATTTTTACCTTTATACCCGCAAGAAGCTCACCATAAAATGCATGGGCTTTCTGGCCGAGTATAGAGAAATGATTGCTTTGATCCCAGTAGGAAGAATTGATGGTGATGTCAGTGATGTCGTAACTGAAATGGCTGTAGGCTGCTCGCAAGCCGAGATGCATCTGATAATCCGGATTGCTCTTGTAGAGGAAATTGTAATTCACCCCTATCTTGCCGTAAAATGATGGCTTGCATTTATATCGGAAATTGCCATCTTCCGGCCGGCTATCAGCGAATCCTATGCCCATTTCCACCACCGGTAGTATCCAGTTGTGAAGCGACAACATCCCCCACACATCAAAACTTGCATATTTCTGGCCCGCAAGCATCATAACACCGTCAAAAACATTCACGCCTATGCTTACCGATTCCCAAAGAGGATAGACCGGTCCGGGAGATGCTTGTTTCACCGTGTCAAGATCCGCCAGGAAGAGCACCGGCTCTTCAAGAGGCTCACCGTGCTTGTCATAGTAATGAAGCACAGGCTGCCGTGGCTTGGTCGGGTCATTGTCGACCGGGGTTATCTTTTTTTGTCCGTAGGCCACGAATGACAGCAACCCTGTCATCAAAGCCATAAGTATGATTATATACTTGCTTTTCGCCATTCCTCAATAGGGATTAATCTGTGGTGACTCTGAAATAGATTTTCAGGTTTTCTATTGCTTTGTTGGTGATCACTCCTGAAGGACAGCTCACTGAATCGATCATGAAATGAGTGCTGGTGATATCTTTCATCTTGTATTGATAGATTACGCCACATGCATTGGAGACAAAGTATGGCACAATCTCATAATCAAATACGATGGTGTCTCTGATTCCAAGCGCTCCGGCAAGACCACCGAGATATTGGATTACGTAAGCCGTAGATTCTTGATCAATCCTGAAAGGAAGGTAAGTCTGACTCAGATTTCTTACTGAATCCTGAAGCACACTGTCGCCGGGCACTCCCACTCCATAGATCGATATCGAGTCTATGCTTATGGCTTTGGGCACGGAATCTGTGCTATAGAATCCCGCAAGCGGAAGTGAGTTCTTATTGTCGTAACACTCATTTGATGAACAGGCTGCCGCCATCAAAAGCAACGACACAGACACCGGAAAGATTCTTTTAATGATTCTCCTCATGTCAGAACTCCTCCCCTATCAGATAATTGTTGCGTTCAGGCGAATTACGGGTCACCAACTCTCCTATAAATCCGCTCAGGAAGAACTGAAGCCCCATTATCATAGCTGCCAGTGAGAGATAGAAATAAACTGATTTTGTGACATAGAAATAGTAATCTGAACTACACATGCTCACAATCTTCAATATCAGCACTATCGTGACGGCTATAAATCCGATGAGAAACATCAGAGAGCCCAAAAGACCAAAGATGTGCATTGGCTTGACACCGAATTTTGACTGGAACCATAGAGTGCCAAGGTCAAGATAGCCATTGATGAAGCGGTCAAGACCGAATTTGGTATGGCCATACTTGCGCGCCTGATGTTGCACCACTTTTTCGCCGATATTACGGTAGCCCGCATTCTTCGCGAGATAAGGTATATAACGATGCATATCGCCATACACTTCTATATGCTTCACCACCGCTCTTCTGTAAGCTTTCAGTCCACAGTTGAAATCATGCAGATTATGGATGCCGCTCACCATCCTCGCCGTTGCATTGAAGAGTTTGGTCGGTATGGTCTTGGAAAGTGGATCGTAGCGCTTCTTTTTCCAACCGGAAACAAGATCGTAGCCGTCTTCAGTGATCATTCTGTATAACTCCGGTATCTCGTCAGGACTGTCCTGAAGATCGGCATCCATGGTGATGACTACGTCGCCTTTCACCCGCTGGAAGCCGGTGTTAAGAGCAGGCGACTTTCCGTAATTGCGTGAAAAAGACACTGCATGGATGGCAGGATTCTTCTCGGCAAGCTTTTTTATAGTATCAAGCGAGCCATCGGTAGAACCGTCGTCAACAAACAGTATCTCATATGTGAAGCCATTCTCTTTCATCACCCGCTCAATCCAAGCCGCGAGTTCGGGAAGAGATTCCTCCTCATTGTATAATGGAACCACTACAGATATATCCATTTCTTCTTTCTCAATTAATTCTCAAACGGGACAATGCTTTTTCACGGTTTGGTGGTCAAATGTCTGAGGCCCGTGTGGCCTGACATGAATTCACACAAGGGAAAAACCTCGCCCGTATAACAACGAATATTCGCGAAATTACAAAAAAGTTTTCTATTATCAGCGTTTTGGCGCCATATTTAACTCAAAGCGGTCTGTGTTTAAAGAAATACGGCTTCCAGATTATCTGAACATTGATAGTCGCCGCTGATTGGTACGTCGGGAGATAATCAATGCTAAAATAAGCGACAGCATCGAACCGGCAAAACAAGTGAACCACCCCATTGACGTTACAAACTGAGTCTTCGTAGGGTAAAGATTCTTCTCGGCGGCTTTTTGCATGATATCCGACATTCCATAAGACATTTCTTCCGGCAACTCACTTAAGGCTTCGATGGCTTGATTCATGGAATTCCTTATGAATGAGGGGTCGATGAACAGCAAGTAGCTATACGTGACCAACATACAAATCAAAGTCCCGAAGATTATGGTGTAAATACCGAATAACCAGAGTGGAGAGAAATGAGCGTGTGCCGCTTCGTCTTTAACCACATTCTTCATTTTCCAGGCGATAAAGAAAGGAAAGGCTGCAAGAAGTGGCAAAATAAGAAAATTCAGGAAGCTGATTTTCACACTGAGCATTGAGCACAGTGAAACAAAAGAAAGATAAAGCCCCGTAGGCAACCCTGCCTCGGCGGCATATTTGTAGATGGATTTCTTGTTCATTTATTTATCCGGC
>CAZUNU010000197.1:0-4408 GCA_964622105.1 uncultured Sangeribacter sp.
TCTCGCTCGCCCCACGCGACATCGTGGCCCGCGCCATCGACTCCGAAATGAAACAGCAGGGCACGGATCATGTCTATCTCGACGTCACCCATAAAGATCCGGAGGAGACACGCCGTCATTTCCCCAATATATATGAGAAATGTCTCTCCTTAGGAATAGACATCACCAAAGACTATATTCCCGTGGCTCCGGCGGCTCATTATCTCTGCGGAGTCATCAAGGTGGCTCTCAACGGAGAGTCGTCGATCAAACGCCTCTATGCCGTGGGCGAATGTTCCTGCACCGGTCTGCACGGCGGCAACCGTCTGGCCAGCAACTCCCTTATAGAGGCTGTGGTCTATGCCGATGCGGCTGCCCGTCATGCCGTGGAAGCCGTGAAAGGATATGATTTCCGCAACGATGTGCCTGAATGGAACGATGAGGGCACAGCCCACCCGGAAGAGATGGTGCTCATAACCCAGAGCGCCAAGGAGGTGAACCAGATAATGGGCTATTACGTGGGCATCGTGCGCAGCGACCTACGTCTCGACCGTGCCTGGAACCGCCTCGACATCCTCTATGAGGAGACTGAGAAGCTTTTCAAAGTGAGCAAACCGAGCCGCGAACTCTGTGAACTCCGCAACATAATCAATGTGGCCTACCTCATAATGCGCCAGGCGCGTGAACGCAAAGAGAGCCGCGGACTGCATTTTACGGTAGACTATCCGCCCACCACTAAACATCAGCACGCCGAAGAGCGTTAATATGCTAAACTCCGCGTCAATACGGAATAAAACGTAGACACGCCCTCTAAACTTTCAAAATGAAATTACACCAACTTCTTCTCTCCCTTCCTATATTGGCAGCCGCCTCGCAGGCGGGTGCCGTTGAGCCGTCGTCGAGCCATGACGCCGCTGTGGCACGAAACCTTACTACCTTCAACTCTATCGTGAAAGAGCTGGAGATGAATTATGTGGACACTATCCGTCCGAAGGAGGCTTTTCAGGCTGCCATCGGGGCTTTCCTCTCTACCGTCGACCCCTATACGGAATATTACGATGCCGACGACAAGGCTAATCTCACCATGATGACCACCGGCCAGTATGACTACGCCGGCATCGGAAGCTTCATAATGGAGCGCGACGGCTCATCATACATCTCTTCGCCTATGGAGGGTGCCCCCGCTGCAAAAGCCGGGTTGCGCTCCGGCGACAAGATCATTCGCGTCGACTCTGTCGACACTTCTAAGATGGGTTCGTCGGAAGTGACCAAATATCTACGCGGTCAGGCCGGAACTCCCGTCACCGTAACCGTCAACCGTCCTTACGTCACCGACTCCATACTCACCTTCGAGATGGTGAGGTCGAAGCTCGGGGAGCCCACCGTGCCCTACTGGGGAAAGATCGGAGGCGAGAACGGCAACACCGGCTACATCCGTCTTATATCGTTTATCGACAAGAGCGGCCGCGAGGTGAGAGAGGCCTTGGAGGCTTTCAAGAAGGATCCGTCTGTCACCCAGATTGTGCTCGACTTGCGCGGCAACGGCGGAGGTCTGCTCGAACAGGCCGTTGATATCGTCGGCAACTTCGTGCCTAAGGGTACGGAAGTGCTCCGCACACGTGGCCGCGACACCTCTACGGAGAAGATCTACAAGACTACTCACACACCGATTTTCCCCGACATTCCTCTGGCCGTGCTCATCGACGGCGGCTCGGCATCTGCTTCGGAGATCACGGCAGGTGCGCTTCAGGATCTTGACCGCGCCGTGCTCATCGGCTCACGCAGCTATGGAAAGGGTCTTGTGCAGGGGACTCTTCAGCTCCCCTATGACGGGCTCCTGAAAGTGACCACAGCCAAATACTACATTCCTTCGGGACGTCTGATCCAGGCACTCGACTATTCACACCGTAACCCCGACGGCACCGTGGCACGCACTCCGGACTCGCTCACCAACGTCTACAAGACGCTCCACGGTCGCGAAGTGCGCGACGGCGGAGGCCTCACCCCCGATGTGAAGATAGACTGGGACCAGGTGAGCCGACTCACGTATAACCTTGTGCGCGATAATTTCATGTATGATTTCGCCAACCGTTATGCCAATACGCATGAAACCATACCCGATGCATGGACCTTTGAAGTGACCGATGAGATATACGACGACTTCAAGCAGAGCATCGATCCCGAGAAACTGAAATATGACAAGGTGTGTGAGGAACTGCTCGATCAGCTCAAGAAAACAGCCGAGACAGAGGGCTACATGACGGATGAGACCAAAAACGTGATAGCTACGCTCACCCCTCTGCTCACGCATAACCTCAACCACGACCTTGACAACAAGCGCAAGGAGATAAGCGAATATCTCGGCGCGGAGATAGCCCAGCGTTATTATTTCGACAAGGGCAAGCTCATCCAGGATCTTAAATCGGATCCGGCTCTCAAGGAGGCCATGGAGATACTCTCTGATCAGGCGCGTCTGAGCACCATGCTCAACACCGGCGCCAAGACAGGGAAAACCACGGCCAAAGCCACAACCTCAAAAACGAAAAAACGATGAATCTGCAGGAAGCAGCCGGACTCTTCGCGACTCCGGCACGCATACAGGCGCTTTCCGCGCTCATCGACGACAGGAAAGCACGCCGGATTTCTTTAAAGGGACTAAAAGGGAGCGCCGCGGCGCTCCTTTTCTCTCAGTTGCCCCCTAAGAAATCTCCTTATATAATAGTGGCCGACGATCTGGACACCGCCGGCTATATCTATCATGACCTGTGCGCTACCGTAGGGGAGAGCAAAGTGTCCATATTCCCAAGCGGCTACCGGCGTGACATAAAGTACGGCCAGATCGACCCTCCCTCGCAGATTCTGCGCACGGAGACTCTCGACGCATGGCGCCGTAAGGATCATCCGCTGTGGGTGGTGACCTGTCCGGAAGCCTTGGCTGAAAAAGTGCCGTCGCCCGAAAAGCTCTCCGACAACACCCTCGATCTCAAGACGGGGAGCAAGAGCATAATGAGCGATGTGAAGGTGAGGCTGCGCGAATTAGGTTTCAAGGAGACCGACTATGTGTATGAACCGGGCCAGTTCGCCGTGAGGGGTTCGATCCTCGATGTCTATTCCTTCTCCGGAGAGCTCCCCTACCGCATAGACTATTTCGATGATGAGATCGACTCGATCCGTGCGTTCAACGTGGAGACACAGCTCTCGGAAAAGCGCCTCGACAGCGTGTCGATAGTCCCGGCCGACGCCAAGGAGAGTGCCGACGGAATATCGCTTCTCGAGTTTGCCGGAAAGAATGCGCCGGTGCTCTGCCAGTCGGTGTCATGGCTCGAGAGCCGCATACGCGCCATCGCCGGAGAGACTGTGTCGGATGCCGTAAGCGTAACGGGCGAGGGTGATCCGGATGCGATGAAGAAAGTGGTGGATCCCGATCGCTTCATGTCTACGCTTGAGGCCATGAAAGTGGTGGAATTCGGTGCCGCGGCAGATGCCGTGTCTTCATTCCATGCTGATGCGGAGATGGAGTTCAATATCTCCCTGCAGAGCATCTACCACAAGAACTTCAATCTCATTGCCGAGTCGTTCACCAATTTCCTCGCGCAAGGTTATAAACTGCTTATCCTCAGCGATACGCCATATCAGAACCAACGCCTCAAGGATATCTTCGAAGACCGTGGCGACAAGATAAAGTTCACCCCCGTTGACCATACGCTCCATGAGGGTTTTGCTGACCATCAGCAGAAGATCTGCTTCTTCACCGATCATCAGATCTTCGACCGCTTCCATAAATACAATCTGAAGAGCGACCGCGCACGCGGCGGAAAACTGGCTCTCAGTCTAAAGGAACTCCAGCAGATAGAGGCAGGCGATTATATTGTGCATATCGACCACGGCATCGCAAAGTTTGGCGGCCTCGTGAAGACCGATGCCAACGGCCATCCACAGGAGATGATAAAGCTCCTTTTCCAGAACGACGACATCGTTTTGGTAAGCATACACGCCCTCCACAAACTCTCGAAATACCGTGGCAAAGAGGGTGTGCCTCCCAAGATCAGCAAGCTCGGTGGCGGAGCATGGCAGAAACTCAAGGATAAGACCAAGACCAAGATGAAGGATATAGCGCGCGACCTCATACGCCTCTATGCCGCGCGCCGCCAGGAGAAGGGTTATGCCTACGCACCCGACTCCTATCTCCAGCATGAGCTGGAGGCAAGCTTCATCTATGAGGATACGCCTGACCAGCTTAAGGCTACTCAGGATGTGAAAGCCGACATGGAATCGCCTCGCCCGATGGATCGCCTTATATGCGGCGACGTAGGTTTCGGAAAGACCGAGATTGCCATACGCGCTGCCTTCAAGGCCGCGGCCGATTCGAAGCAGACTGCTGTGCTCGTGCCTACAACCGTGCTCGCAATGCAGCATTATCACACTTTCT
>CAZUNU010000198.1:0-4353 GCA_964622105.1 uncultured Sangeribacter sp.
TCATCACAAGGGTGATGGAAATAAGAGCACCTGCAATCTCATTCATTGCATCGATGGAGGCCTTGCGTGGCGACTTATAGCCTTGGTCAAGCTTGGCATGCACCGCCTCCACAACCACAATGGCGTCGTCGACAACAATTGCAATAGCAAGCACGAGAGCAGACAACGTAAGAAGGTTGAGGGTAAATCCAAAAATATAGAGGAGGAAGAATGTACCGATAAGAGCCACGGGAATGGCGATCATCGGGATGAGGGTAGAACGGAAGTCCTGGAGGAAGATGAACACTACGAGGAACACGAGCACGAATGCCTCGATGAGAGTCTTCACCACCTCTTCGATAGAAGCGAAAAGGAAGTCGTTGACACTCATGGTGGTCATCAGGATCATACCTGCAGGCAATGATTTCCGGGCTTCATCCAGAAGACGCTCGATACGCTCGATAACGGCTGTTGCATTCGAACCTGCTGACTGGAACACGATTGCTGAAGAACCGATGTGGCCGTCATTAAGGTTGGCGAAACCGTATGTGAGTCGTCCGAGTTCAACGTCAGCCACATCTTTAAGTTTGAGAAGCTGACCATCGGAAGAAGCGCGAAGAATGATGTCTTCAAACTCAGAAGGCTCTGAGAGACGACCTTTATATTTCAATACATATTGGAAGCTCTGGTTACCCTGCTCACCAAACTGACCCGGAGCAGCCTCGATGTTCTGTTCTGCGAGGGCAGCGGTGATGTCGGAAGGCATGAGCTTGTATTGAGCCATTACATCAGGTTTCAGCCAGATACGCATGGAGTAGTCGGCACCGAATGCCATAGCCTCACCTACACCAGACACACGCTTGATCTGGGGAAGGATATTGATGGCCATGTAGTTGTCGATAAACTGAGTAGTGTACTTATCGTCGGGATCGTACATACCGATAACCATAAGCATTGACGACTGACGCTTCTGGGTGATGACACCCACTTGGTTCACCTCACTGGGAAGGAAGGAGGCTGCCTTAGCCACACGGTTCTGCACATCCACGGCAGCCATGTCGGGGTCCATTCCCTGTTTGAAGTGCACCTCGATGGAGGCTGAACCGTTATTGGTGGCCGAAGAAACCATGTAGTCCATGTTTTCGGCACCGTTTATCTGTTCCTCCAATGGAGCGATCACAGAGTTTAACACGGTCTGCGCATTGGCACCCGTATAAGTGGTCGACACACGTACTGTCGGAGGGGCGATGTCAGGATACTGCTCTATAGGCAGACTGAAAAGGCCGAGTATACCGAAAATCACGATGAACACCGAGATCACGGTAGAGAGCACCGGTCTATTAATAAACGTGTCAAGTTTCATTTTTTTCTTTATTCAAGGTTACCTTGTTATTTGATGTCAGGCTTACTGAGCTGCCTGTGGCTGGGGAGCGGCTGCTCCGTTCTTCTTGGGCGTGATCACAAGACCATCTTTCGCTGAGATACCGACGCCCTCAGTTACGATTACATCACCAGGTTTAAGACCGGATGTCACGATATAGTTTTTACCGTCATTTTCTGCAGATACGGTAATAGGAGTGGAGTGGAGTTTAGCAGAATCGCCGACAACGAAGACAAACTTCATGTCCTGAATCTCATAAGTAGCGTTCTGAGGAATCTGGATTGCGGCTGCCTGATCATTGGGAATCAACACCTGACCCGTATTGCCGCTTCTCAACATGCCGTCGGGATTCGGGAAATCAGCCTTGGTCTGCGCGCTGCCGGTAGAAGAGTTGATAACGCCTGAGATTGATACGACCTTACCCTTGTAAGGATAGATTGATCCGTCAGCAAGACGCAGTGACACTTCAGGGAATGCTGCAACGGCATCCTTAATGCTGCGCTTGCCACCGTCGGTAAACTCGAGCAATTGCTTCTCATTGATTGAGAAAAGAGCCTGCATGGTGCTGTTGTCGGAAAGCATCGTCAGAAGGGTCTGTGGGCTTACAAGAGTTCCCTCTTTGTAAGGTAATTCTCCTACGTAACCGGATACAGGAGCTGTGACAGTGGTATAAGAAAGATTCTTTTTAGCTGAAATCAATCCTGCCTGAGCCTGTTGAAGCTGTGCTTTTGCAGCGTTAAGGGCGTCGGCGGATGTTTGATATGCTGAGGCACTGATTATATTCTTATCGAGAAGAATCTTGTTGTTGTTAGCGTTGGTCTGAGCTGTATTGACATTGGCCTGAGCAACCGCTACAGCAGCCTGGGCTTGTTCTACAGCAGCCTGAAGCTGAACCTGATCAATGGTAAATAGCACCTGTCCCTTGTGCACGTATTGTCCGTCTTCAACATGAACCTTAGTCAGGAATCCCGAAATCTGGGGACGGATCTCGACATCATTGGTGCCTTCGAGTGTGGCCGGGAGTGCTGTTTCGAGTGAGGCTGCTGATTCGCTCACTGTCATTACAGCCAGTTCAGGAGCCATAGCTCCCTGCATACCCTGACCACCATTACCTTTGCAGGAGGTAAAGAGAACTCCTCCTGTAGCCAGCAACATTGCCAGCATACTGATTTGTCTGGTTTTCATATATAAATTTTAGTGTATAAAGATGTTCTGTTTTGAAAAGCATCACTGCTTGAGATATGCACAGACCCTCATAAAAAAGAAAATCCGTAAAATCAACCCTTATCATGGGGTCTATGACGGCGGAAAATCTCAGTGGAATCGTGTCGATCATCCTAAAAACCGTACAAAGATAACAATATTTCGCAAATAAAGTTAAATTCGGAAAATAGAAAAGGAAAAATCGACCATTTTTTGTTTGGTTTGGAAAAACTTTCAAAGTAATTTTAGTTTTTTACCATCAAAATCGGTCATTTCGCCTCATTGCGCCATATCCACAATTCTTGGAGTGGAGAAATACTCTTACAAACCAAAATAAAGTAAGAGATGAAGAACGGCCCCGGGAGAGGGGGAGTTCTTCATCTCTTATAAGTTTGCTTTAATCAATTTTCCTGACCTTTTGTGAAAGGTGGGGGAGTACCAGGATCATCGTTGTCATCAACATCGGGTGCCGGAGCCGGTAGAGCCGGTGTATTTTTAGGCTCTTCGTCGTGTTTATCCAGGTCGATTGAGGGATTCTGCGAACGGCGCGCTTCATCTTTCTTATTGATCTCAATGATCTCGTCGGTACGGCTCTTCCATTTGCGCGGGCCGAGAATATTCTGGACATCATCGTGGAAGATAACCTCTTTCTCTACAAGAAGATCACGGATCTGATTATGCTCTTTGGCATATTTCCTGAGAATCTCTTTGGCACGTTCATATTGCTCATTGATAATTCTCTTGACCTCCTCATCAATTATTCGTGCGGTATCTTCGGAGTAGGGTTTTGTAAATCCATAATCCTGACCAGTGGAGTCGTTGTAATTGATATTCGGAAGCTTGTCGCTCATACCATAGACAAGCACAAGAGAGCGTGCTATTTTCGTGCATTTCTCAAGGTCATCGCTTGCACCTGTACCAATCTGGCCGGTGAAAAGATCCTCAGCAGCGCGGCCACCCAACATTCCACACATGGTGTCGAGAAGAGCCTGTGTCGGGATAATCTGACGGGCCTCTGGAGCATACCAGGCGGCTCCAAGGGCACGGCCTCGCGGTACTATCGTTACCTTCACCAATGGATTGCCATATTGAGTAACCCAGCTGATGGTGGCGTGGCCTGCCTCATGTGTAGCGATCGAGAATTTCTCCTCGTCAGTTATAATTCTTGATCTTTTTTCAAGACCACCGACTATTCTGTCGATAGCTGCCATGAAATCATTCCAGTCGACAGCTTTCTTGTTGTTGCGAGCTGCAATTAGAGCAGCTTCGTTACATACATTTGCAATATCGGCGCCTGAGAAACCCTGAGTCTGTCTGGCGAGTTGTTCTATATCAAGTTTACTGTTAACCTTGAGATTGCGTAGATGAACGTTGAAGATCTCCATACGGTCGGTAAGCTCCGGGAGGTCAACATAAATCTGACGGTCGAAACGACCCGGACGAAGGAGCGCCTTGTCAAGCATATCCGCGCGGTTGGTTGCAGCCAGGATGATGACACCGTTGTTGGAACCGAAACCATCCATTTCAGTAAGCATCTGGTTGAGGGTGTTCTCACGTTCATCGTTAGAACCCATATTTGGATTCTTACCACGGGCACGGCCGACAGCATCAATCTCATCGATAAACACAATACATGGAGCTTTGTCTTTGGCCTGCTTGAAAAGGTCGCGTACACGGGCTGCACCCACACCGACAAACATCTCGACGAAGTCAGAACCTGACATGGAAAGGAAAGGCACATTTGCTTCACCGGCCACAGCCTTGGCAAGCAGCGTCTTACCTGTTCCCGG
>CAZUNU010000199.1:0-4192 GCA_964622105.1 uncultured Sangeribacter sp.
ACATTTACGTTGCCGTTTTATTTGATGACACATTCTGCATTCATTCCGGCGCGCAGCTTGGCCATCTCCTCTGCGGAGTTGGATTCGCTGAAACGGATGCGCACGGGCACGCGCTGGCGCACCTTGACGAAATTGCCCGAAGAATTATCATGCGGCAGCGGCGAAAGGGCGCCCCCGGTGGCCGACGAAATGGACTCAACGGTGCCCTCGAACTTCACTCCGGGAATGGCGTCCACCTCAATCTCTACGGGTGCGCCCGGGGCGATATTTTTCAGCTGAGTTTCCTTGTAATTGGCTGCTACCCAGACGTCGCCGCTGTCAATGATGGTGAGCAACTGCTGTCCGGGCTGAATCAGTTGCCCTTCCTGAATCTCCTTGCGCGAGCAGAAGCCGCTGCAGGGAGCTACGATTACTGTGTAAGAGAGATTCAGCTCGGCGGTCTCCACTAAGGCTTGCGCAAGCTCTATGCCCGCCTCCGATTGGGAGATGCGGCTGCGGTTCACTTCCACCACCGATGAAGTGGCAGATTTCTGCTTGGCCAGGGTCTGATAGCGGGCGCGTTTGGCTTCATAGTCAGTCTTGACGGCATCATATTCCCGGCGAGTTACGGCCCCGTCATTCAATAGCTTTTCATAGCGGTTAAGGTCAATTAACGCTTGTTCCATCAAGATTTTAGCCTCAGTAATTGAAGCATCACTTACAGCTACGTTTGCCGCCGCCGAGCTAACAGCCTGGTTGGCCACAGTGTGTCCGGCCATGGCATTTTGAAGGTCGGCCTTGGCGCGCGCCAGGGTGAGGCGAAGGTCTGAATCATCGATGATCACGAGGGTGTCGCCCTTGCTGACGGGCTGATATTCACTGAAGCGGATTTCCTTGATGTAGCCTTGCACGCGGCTGTTGACCGGTACGATCTGCATCTTTACTTCGGCATTATCGGTAAATTCGCCGCCACTGAGATGAAAAAGGCGTGAGCAAATCCAGCATGCGGCGCCGATGATCACGAGCGCGCTGACGACGTAAGAAATCTGTTTTTTGGTACGGTATTTCATATTTTTCCTGACGTAAAAAGAAGTTTATAATAGCAATAAATAATGTTGATTTTGGCGTTAATGAGCTGCTGCTCAGCGTCAAGGCGCGAGTTTGCGGCATCGAGCATGTCGGTTATCAGCGCCATGTCGTTGCCGTAGCGCGTGGCCGTGGTCTGATAGTTGCGCAGGGCCAATTCCACGGCTTTTTCGCGTGAAATAAGCTCCTCATAGGCCTCCATGTATTTAATATGGTCGGCGCGCACCTCTAAGGACAGTTCCTCCGCGGCAGCTTGGAGCTCCTCTTGAGCTTTATGGGTGGCTACACGGCTCTGTGCCAACGATTTATTGGTCTTGAAGAGCGACGAGAGGTTATAGCTAACTCCCAATCCCACATACCAATAGCTCAGATTGCGGTTAATCGGCGGCACTTCCACGAGGATAGGGCCATCCATGGTCCATCCGGCCTGCAGACCGATTTTCGGGAGCCGCTCGGCGCGGGTCAGTTTTTCGGCTCGTTGGCTGATATTCAGGCCGGTACGCGCCAAAGCCAACTGCGGCGAATTCTCCTCTGCGCGGGTTTGCCACCACTCCTCGCCCTGCTGCGGCAGAGATTGCGCTAATATGGTCGAGTCCGGAAGCACCTGAGTATCAGCGGAAAGTCCTGCCAAGGTGGTCAGGTTGGTGTTGAGGATGTCGAGCATATTGCCGATGCGCACCTGCTCGAGTTCAATGTTTGAAATCAGCAGTTCATAGCGCGTAATGTCGTTGAGCAGGGCTGTCCCTTGCTCGTAGCGCGACTTCATGTCGGTTAATACCCGTTGCGCCGAAGTGAGGTTGCTGCTGATAACTTTCTGAAGGTTAGAGTATTTGTAGAGATTGAGGTAGATGTCAGTGAGCCGAAGGCGGATAATGTTGCGCTGCAGGTCGGCCGATTGTCGCGCGCCCGTGGCCTTGAGTTCGGCAATGCGGATGCCTTCGGTCAGTGCGCCGCCGGTGTAAAGCGGCTGATTGACGTTGACGCCGAGGCCGGTGCCGAGGTGGGGAATCGGGGCGCGCTGATAGTCTGAAAAGTCGCGTGCGGTTGTAAATCCGTCGCCTATGTAGCTGACAGAGAGGGAGGCGGAGATGTCGGGCAGGCGGTTTGCGCGCGCCGTTGCAATGGCTTTATCCGCTTCTTCAATGGCCGTGAGGGCCGGGCGGAGTTGCAGGGAATTGGCCTCGGCCGACTCGAAAAGCTCACTCAAAGTGACCACCCGAGGCGACTGAGCCGAACACACTCCGCCGCTCAACAGGGCACCCAAGAGCAGCCCTGTGAGCAATCGATGATTGTTCATGCTGAAACTAATGAATTTATGTGATTAATGAAGGGGAAGGAGGGAGGAAACGACGGGAGGGCCGCTCAGACGCGAGCGGTGCTCTTCCAGCTTTCCAAATGGCCCCAGCGATAGATGCAAGGGGCTGAGTGTTTGTGAGATAACATAAATTATGCGGGCAGATTCTTTCTGAATTGCACTGCAAAGTTACGAAAAAATCTTGACAATTTAAAACATCCATATACCCTCAAATCATTAGGAGGGGTGGGGCCGGGAGGTGTAATTTTACTCAAAATCGGGTATTTTGGGGCCGGGAAAGTCGGCGTAACTTTGCAGTGCAAAAAATGACCCACATGAAAAAAGTTATTCTCACATTATTATTAGTGATTGGCGCGCTCACGGCGGCCGCGCAGGTCGACACCCTCGGCTATTCCCGCTTCCGCTTCGGCGGTTATGGCGAAATGCTTGGCCAGTTTATGGACTATGGCAGCAATCGCTTTGCCGGGACCTCGGAGGGGGCGCCGCGCGGCTATCGTGCGGCCGTGTCCATTCCGCGCTTCGTCCTCGCTTTTGACTATAAATTTAACTCCAAGTGGATTTTAGGCGCGGAGATTGAATTTGAAGCCGGCGGCGTCGGTTCGGCCGTAGAATTGGAAAATAGCGAGAACGGCGAGTATGAAACCGAGATAGAAAAAGGAGGTGAAGTAGCACTCGAACAATTACACATAACTCGCCTGATTCATAGAGGAATAAACGTGAGGGTAGGCCACTTGATAGTCCCCGTCGGACTGACCAACGCCCACCATGAACCGATCAACTTCTTCGGCCCGACGCGCCCGCAGGCCGAGACTTCGCTTCTGCCCTCCACCTGGCATGAAACCGGACTGGAGCTCTTCGGCTCCTTTGGTCGCGGATTCGACTGGCGGGCCATGATCGTGGCCGGACTCAATGCCAACGGCTTTGACCGCGACCAGTGGATCATCGGGGGCACTCCCGGCTATTTTGAAGTGGATAATTTCACGTCGCCCGGCTATGTCGGACGCCTCGATTATAATGGCGTAAAAGGTCTCAGAACAGGCATTTCCGCCTACTATTGCCACGACGCCGGGCGCAACTCCGACAAGGATCATTTCTACTCCTCCATTGGCCGCATACCCGTTTGGATTGCCACCTGGGACGCCCAATATCGCTGCAAATGGGTCACCGCTCGCGCCAACATAACCCTCGGCGGGGTAGGCAACTCAGCCGCACTGAGCGATGCCAACCGTATGCTCTCCAATAAGTCGCCCTATAGTCGCTTAGTACCCATTGCAAAAAACGCTTTTGGCGCCGGAGTCGAAGCAGGAGTTAACATCAAGAAATTCACGCCTTTTGCGCGCTATGAATACTATAATCCCCAATTTCGCGGCGAAAAGGGCCAGACCATGGACTCGCGCCTCGAAGTGAGCCAATGGCAATTGGGTCTGAACTGGTTTGCGCTCCCTAATTTGGTGGTGAAAGGCGCGTGGGTTTCTCGCCAAATCGGCGGTGGAAAATATAATAGCGAAAACGAATTCCAGCTCGGCATCGCCTATATCGGCTGGTTCATAAAAAAGTAACTGGGGACGCCACCCGCCCTCGAGTGGCGATGGCGCCTAAAGCGCCATTCCTTGCCCTCAAAGAAGCCGCTTTGGCGGCTGGACACCCGGGGGCGGGTGTCCTCCCCAGTAAAAAAGTACAGAATACAAATTGAAAATACAAAATAGATCAGAATGATGAAAAAATTACTCTTATTTTCCGCTTTGGCAGTGGCGCTAACTGCCTGCAATGAGTCTAACGAGCCGAAAAAGGCCGAAGTTGATAGCGCCGTGA
>CAZUNU010000200.1:0-4167 GCA_964622105.1 uncultured Sangeribacter sp.
TTCCGACACAGCCGTTTCCGACATGGCCGTGTCGGAAACGGCTGTGTCGGAAACGCAAAGTTAAATAAATAATATCATTTATTCAAATTCCTTTGAATATATTCGTAATTTCCCGGAGGTTAATCACTCACGTCAGAGGCGGTTGAGCTCGTCGGAGCGGACGGGGGTGCCTTTGTAGGTGTAGATAAAACTGAGGAGAAGGTATAAATTAAGCGGGCCATATGGAGCAATCCATCTGACTGCTCCATATGGCCCGCTTGATTTGAGGGGATACTTACTTTTTATTAATTTCAATAAGTGTGGCTGCGTACGATTTCTTCGTATCCAAGTACGCGGGTACCTCTTCCTTGACAATTCCGAGATCTTTCGCAAACCATAGCCGGATCACGCTATCCTGATTAGACCTATAGGCTTTGCCGGTGACCTTTCCTTCAATAAGGAAACAGTCAATTTCACTGCCATCTTTAATTGTCAGTTTTGTTTCCTCTTTCACAACCAGATTACTGAACGTTATGTCGGATTTCACTGTGCCTCCCAAGGGCATTTTTACTGAAGATTGGAATCTTCCTCCTTCAAGCTCTTGCCCTACCGTCATTTCTGCAGGCACAATCATCAGATAGCCCATTCGGTTTTCAGTCTGACAGAAGATAAAATCTTCAGTGAGGGGATAACTTCCATCGTCATACTTTACCGGGATTATCAAACCGTCGCCCATACCCATCATTTTTGCGGAGGCATGTACTTTCCCTTTTTTATCAAGCATATTATACAGACAGTCGACCACCATACTGTTGTCATTCTGATGGGATATACCATCAACAGTTATCGTCATGTAAGCGTCGACATTCTTCCCTGCGAGTTCAAACCCATATTTAAGAATGACGTCTTTGGAGGTGAGACCGTAGTATTGAGCGGAAACCATGTTCCATATTCCGGACATCAAAAATGCCAGGAACAGAGTCAAAACTTTTATTTTCATCTTACTAACTTTTTATTGGCAGCGAATAGATTAGAACCCGAATTGAATACCAAGACTGAAATAATCCGCCCTATGGGCCTTGTCAAATTTGAAATCACTGAAATCGAAACGATATCCAGCCTGTAGGGATAGGGTACGCCATATTCTCACACCTACGCCCGGCATAATGGTAAGAAGGGCACCACCGGAACTATCTTTGTCCTTGCTACCCTTGTAACTTACGGAACTATGTCCGTAACCTATTTCGCCAAGAGCCTGAGCAAAAAAGCGGTCACCAAACCAATAGCGATAGTTATAACCGGCCTCAATTCTCCAGCCGGATACTTCCATCCCGAGATTTTTCCATTTTTGGGATATGTCCCCATATTCAAGTACAAATCCCTTGAACATCAAACCGGTGCTGAAGCCATAACCTTTTTCAATAAAGCCCCAGTTGAAAAATACACCTCCATAAGTCTGCATCTCCTTTTCGGAGGTTTCCTTTTCTGTGGCCTGCTGTTGTTCCGAAGTGGGCGACACATTGTCAACAACTCTCTTCTGAGCATTCGCACCTAAAGCCAAAGTGAGCACGATCAACAAAAATGGCAATTTTAGTTTCATCATGATGTTTAAACGGGCCAATCAATCCTCGGCTTAGCCATTAAGTAATAAATAAAAGGTGTGAGGATCGCATTTCTGTCTTATCCTGCATTCAGGCCTTGGCGTTGCCCAACGACTTAGATAAGACAACAGCCCCACACCATTAGAATATCCTTACCCGTCCCGGGATGGTATAATCTATCAGTGCAGGTGCCATTGCCATTCCATCTTCAAGTCGTTTTCTAACCGCCAAGTTTGAATGCAGAAGATAAAATTTCAATAACACCTTTTGGACACAATATTGAATAGTGTCCTTTATCAACAATGTTGAATTCACAGGGGCTGCCCATGCAGTTCTACGAATCCAATCGCAAAGGTACAAAAAAAATTAAAATAATTGTAAGATACGATAAAATATTTATAACTAAGTGATCATTGAAGCTCATTTATTGATGTTGCATGGGAAAGAATTCGAGCTCAACACTGCTCAGAGGCGGTTGAGCTCGTCGGAGCGGACGGTAAAATACAGTAAATTATGAATTTCTTCCCTAAACTTCATAATAATATTAATTATTAGCTTTTTTGCACCTCTACTAATGTAAAGAATAATGAAATTTGATTATTTTGTTCTGTAAACAGAACGTAATACCGAACATTTTATTAACTTTGCAATTGAATGATAACGATAGTACAGAATGACGGCTGCTCAACAAATAGCAAAACAGGTGGAAGCTCTGGGCACTGACCGAGTATTTTCCATAGCAGACCTTGGCCTTCCAGTTGATTGGTGGGAGAATATCAGGGTGAAGCTGAGTCGTATGGCCAAAGCTGGCACGCTTGTCAAACTTGCACCGGGGAAATATTATCGCCCCCGAACATCTATTCTTGGCCCAGTGCCACCATCGACTGAGAATCTTGTTCGAGACATTCTCCATAAGGAAGGCAAGGTAGAGGGCTACCTTACCTCATATTCCGTGTGGGATTCGATGGGATTGACCACTCAGTTTTCTTCAGCGATAGTTATTGGACTTAACCATCGTAAGGATCCAATTAAACGTGACGGTAGAACCGTTCAATTCATTTTACAACCAAACAAGATAACAACAGAGACAATTCCGCTTCTACAGATTCTGGATTCAATAAAGTTTATAAAGTCAATTCCTGACACCACTATCATACATTCAATAAGACGGCTTTCTGAAATTATCATGACTCTGGATGACACTCAACTCAAAGAGATGGTCGAACTTGCCCTGAAGTACCCACCACGTGTCAGAGCATTGCTTGGCTCTATCTTGGAAAACAATGGAAACTATCCTTTGCTCTCTCCGCTTCATAGATCATTAAATCCTCTTACAGAATATCGTATTGGTATTCCTGAGGCAACACTACCGACTAAACAAAACTGGCGAATCCTATGAACCTTCATGAACACCCTCAGCTTTTTGCTGACGTAATAAAATCAGTAGCAAAACTGCTCGATATTCCTCAGGAATTTGTAGAAAAGGATTATTGGATATGTCAGATTCTCCAACGGCTTTCAAGACATGATAAGTCTCAATACGCAGTATGGAAGGGCGGCACTTCACTGGCCAAGGCTTATGGTTTGATAAACCGCTTCTCCTCTGATGTTGACATTGCCGTGCTAACAGAAAACATGAGCCAAAACCAACAGAAAAAGTTTGTAGCACGTATCAGCCACGACACGACTGTTGACTTGATAGAAACTGAGATGGGTAGCGAAACAATTAAGAACAATCGCTTTCGCAAAACGTATCACACTTATAAGTCAGTTATATCAGAGGCCAATAACTCCCTTGCTTTTCTCGGTCGTTTTGTGATTGTTGATATTCATACTTACGGCAATCCATATCCTTTTGAGAGAAGAATTGTCAAGTCATTCATTACGGAGGTTTTTGAACGCCAAGGTTTACAAGATGCTATTGCTACATACGATATGAATCCCTTTGAATTAAATGTGCTGGACAAGCGACGGACAATGTGCGAAAAAATTGTATCGCTATTGAGATTCTCGTTCTCCGATAACCACATTGAAGGGATATCGTCAAAGATCCGTCATTTTTACGACTTACACTTTATGAGTATGGATGAGGGGTGCAGGGAATATCTCAAAAGCGAATTCCCGGCTCATCTTCTTGAATTGATTGCTCATGATAAAGCTGAGTTCGACAGGCCATCCCTCTGGAAAGATGCAGACTTAACCACATCTGTGCTTTTTACCTCTTTCGATGAAACTTGGCAAAAATTGGCTACAACATATAAGTCAGAATTGGGTCGATTGACTTATGGCACCCTTCCTGCACCGGATGAGATTGCAAACACCATACGTCCACTTATGGAGTATGTCCGGCATATAGTTGGTGACTAATCGCAAAACCATATGGGTTCAGAGGCGGTTGAGTTCATCGGAGCGGACGGGGGTGCCTTTGTATTTGGATTTGGCTGAGTTGAACTGATAGTTGACTGAGAGGGAGACGTATTGCGAAACACCTTTGCGCAGATCGTAGCTCTCAACGTTGTTGGTAGCCGTAATTATCTTGTAGCGCCATGTGCCGAATATGTCGTTGGCCGTGAAGGAGAAATTCCAG
>CAZUNU010000201.1:0-4099 GCA_964622105.1 uncultured Sangeribacter sp.
GACGGATAGTTGTGCTCTTGAAGCCCACCTCTTCTGCATCACGTCCCTTGCCTTTAACATATGACTGGCTGGCCGGATCCTCACCTACGAGGATAACCACGAGGTGAGGAGCACGACCGTATTTCTCTTTTACCTCCACAACACGCTTTGCCACGTCTTGCTTCAGTTCCTTTGCTAATTCAGTTCCGCTTATTACCATTTTATCAGGTTATTGGTATGTGGTTTATGGTGAGTATAATTACAAGGATGCTTTACCAATGTCGGTGCGGTGGAAGAGCGACGGACAGTCGATTTTTGCTATCTCAGCTTTTGCGGCTTCGTTAGCTTCCGTAAGATTCTTGCCCTTACCCACTACCATAAGCACGCGACCTCCGGCAGTAAGAATCTTGTGGCCATCGCGTTTGGTGCCCATGTGATAAACCTCACCCTCAACATTATCAAGGCCTTTTATTTCGGCTCCCTTTGCATAAGAACCGGGATAGCCTTCAGAGGCCAGCACGATTCCGAGGTAAGCATCATCGCTCCATTTCGTCTCGCAGTCTTTGCCCTCTACCGCTGCCTCAATAAGCTCGTAGAAATCGCTCAAAAGACGCGGAAGCACTACCTCAGTCTCAGGATCGCCGAAACGTGCATTAAACTCAATCACTTTCGGGCCGTCCTTTGTCAAGATAAGTCCTCCGTAGAGCACCCCCTTGAAAGGCACTCCCTCGGCCACGAGACCATCGGCTGTGCGCTGTATGATTTCGCGTAAAGCTATATCACGGATCTCATCTGTAATGAAGGGCACCGGAGAATAAGCGCCCATGCCGCCTGTGTTCGGACCCTTGTCGCCATCATAAGCCCGCTTATGATCCTGTGCCATGGCAAGCGGGTAAACCTTATTGCCAGACACTACGCACATGAACGAGAACTCAGGGCCATCGAGGAAGTCTTCTATAACCACACGACCCTTGCCGAAAGCACTGTCAAGAAGCATGTCGCGGAGAGCCGCTTCCGCCTCTTCATAACTCAAAGCTACTACAACACCCTTTCCGGCAGCCAAACCATCATATTTGATTACGGCGGGCAACGGCCGCTCCTTCACATACGCCCAGGCAGCGTCGAAGTCGTCGAATGCCTGATAAGCGGCTGTGGGGACGCCGTATTTTTCCATGATCTGTTTTGCAAACTCCTTACTGCTCTCGATGCGTGCCGCTGCCTTTGTCGGCCCGAATGCCTTCAGGCCCTCGGCCTCAAGTGCATCTACAAGGCCTTTGGCGAGAGCCGCTTCAGGTCCGACAACTGTCATGTCGATGCCGTTCTCCTTGGCAAATTTCACGATGGCGTCAACATCTTCCACGCCGATGGCCACACATTCAGCATCTTCAGCGATGCCGGCATTGCCGGGTGCACAGTATATTTTCTCTACTTGTGGAGAGCGGGCCAGCGCCTTGACTATGGCATGGCATCTGCCACCGCTTCCAACTACGAGTACTTTCTTATCCTTTTTCATTGCAGAGAAGGGATATTAATGTTTGAAATGACGCATTCCGGTGAAAAGCATGGTTATGCCTTTCTCGTTGGCCACCTTGATTGAATCCTCATCACGGATGCTGCCACCGGGCTGAACGATAGCTGTCACGCCATATTTGGATGCGAGTTCTACGGTGTCACCGAAGGGCAGGAAGCCGTCTGATGCAAGCACGAGTCCCTCGGTAATGCCGAGAGCCTTGGCCTCTTCGAGAGCGATTTCAGCAGAACCTACGCGGTTCATCTGGCCGGCGCCGACGCCTGCTGTGGCTCCGTCTTTCACAACTACGATAGCGTTGCTCTTGACGTGCTTAACGATCTTCCAGCCGAAGTCCATCTCCTTGAGCTCTTTTTCAGTAGGTTTGCGCTCGGTGACGCACATATCCATGGTCACATCTTTGCACTCTACGTCATAGTCCTGCACGAGCAGACCGCCGTTGACTCCTACATATTGTTTCTGTGGCTCCTTCACATTGTCCATCTTCACTTCGAGCAGACGGAGATTCTTTTTAGAAGCGAGGACTTCGAGAGCTTCCGGCTCAAAAGCGGGTGCCATAACGATCTCGAGGAATATAGGCTTCATCAGGCGTGCCACTTCAGCAGTGAGTGGACGGTTCATGGCTACGATGCCGCCGTAGATACTCACCTTGTCAGCTTCGTAAGCACGTGTCCACGCCTCAAGGAGATCTTTACCTACACCGGCGCCACAAGGATTCATGTGCTTGAGTGCGCAACAGAAAGGCTCTGAAAACTCGCGCACTATCTGAAGAGCAGCGTTGGCATCCTGAATATTGTTGTAACTTAATTCTTTACCACCGAGCTGACGAGCATAGGCTACAGAATATGAAACCTCTTTAGGCGAACGGTAGAATGTGGCCGACTGGTGAGGATTCTCACCGTAGCGCAGAGTCTGAACGGCATCGAAAGCGAGGAAAAGCTTCTCATCGAGGCCTGCCTGACGACGCATGTAAGTGGCTATACAACTGTCATAAAGAGCAGTGTGTGTATAAGCCTTTGCTGAGAGTTTGAGACGAGTCTCGGGGAGAGTATTGCCGTTTGCAGTGATTTCCTCGATCACAGTGGCATAATCCGCAGGATCGCAAACCACTGTAACGTCCCTGAAATTCTTGGCTGCACTGCGGAGCATGGAGGGGCCGCCTATGTCGATATTCTCAACGGCGTCTTCCATTGTCACGTCTTTCTTGGCAATGGTTGCCTCGAAGGGATAGAGGTTGACGCAGACCATCTCGATTGTCTGGATGCCATTCTCGGCGAGCTGCGCCATGTGTTCCTCTTTGTCACGACGGCCAAGCAGGCCACCATGCACTTTAGGATGGAGTGTCTTTACGCGGCCTTCGCAAATTTCGGGGAAGCCGGTGATGTCCTGAATGTCCAATACTTCAAGGCCGGCGCCACGGAGCACTTTCAGAGTGCCGCCTGTGGCTATCAATTCCCAGCCGAGATTTTTGAGGGCAGTGGCAAATTCCACAATGCCTGTCTTATCGCTAACGCTTATTAAAGCTCTCATATTGAGAAGAAATGATTTTATATTTGAATTTTTAAGGAGAGGGTATTCAGAGGATGGTGACGCCTTCGCCTTCTACAACTTTACCGATTACAGAGGCTTTCTCTCCGGCTTTGGTGAGGATCTCGATGGCTTTTGGCGCATCTTCTTCATTCACTGCAAGAACCATGCCAATTCCCATGTTGAAGATGTTGAACATCTCACGATGAGGAATCTTGCCATATTTCTCGAGAAGACGGAACACCGGAAGAATCTCCCAGCTTCCCTCTTTCACCTCGATGCCCTGACCCTTGGAGAGAATACGGGGAATGTTCTCGTCGAATCCGCCGCCTGTGATATGTGCGATGCCGTGTACGTCGATTTCCTTGAGCACTTCATGCACCTGCTTCACATAGATACGGGTAGGGGTGAGCAGCATCTCGCCGAGAGTCTGGTCTCCTGTCTCCTCATATTTCTTGTTGAGGTCAAGGTTATTGTCGGCTATCACCTTACGGACGAGGCTGAAACCGTTGGAATGTACTCCTGAAGAGGCTATGCCCACGAGCACATCGCCCGGTTTAACTTTGGAGCAGTCGATGAGCTTGTCTTTTTCTACGGCGCCGACGGTGAATCCGGCGATATCGTAGTCGTCTTCAGCATACATGCCCGGCATCTCAGCTGTCTCACCACCGACGAGGGCACAACCTGCCTGACGGCAACCTTCAGCCACACCGGCTACGATTGCCTCAACTACAGCGGGATGATTCTTTCCTACGGCAACATAATCAAGGAAAAGAAGAGGTTCAGCGCCCTGAGCAAGCACGTCGTTCACACACATTGCCACTGCATCGATTCCGATTGTGTCGTGCTTGTCGAGTGCGAAAGCGAGCTTTAGCTTGGTGCCCACGCCATCAGTGCCGCTCACAAGAATGGGATGCTTATAGCCGAGCGACCCGAGGTCGAACATGCCGCCGAATGCGCCGATATTGCCCATGCAGCCCTTACGGTCGGTGGAGGCTACATGCTTTTTAATGCGGCTCACCACTTCGTAGCCGGCTTCAAGATTCACGCCGGAGGCTTCATAAC
>CAZUNU010000202.1:0-4058 GCA_964622105.1 uncultured Sangeribacter sp.
GGCATAGCCGTCACATCGTAGAACGAGTAACGCAGAGCCTACGCCGTATGATATGATACGCCAAAGGGGACATGCCTTAAGGCATAATCCTCCTAAGGGGTAATGCAATCACACCCGAGACGTCTACTGTTACTCAATTCTTGACGATGTTTTGAAACTGCCAGATTTCTGAAACGACCAAGAATCAAGCGCAAGTATACGCTTTTGAAATATGTCTCAAAACCCACCCTGCCGACAGCATAAGCCGTCATCGGCGTAGGTTTGTTTTGCAAAATTAATAAATAATAGCTATTTCACAACCCTTTCTCTATAAAATCTATTACTTTTTTCATATCATGCTCGATTTGTTTTAACATGTCTTGTCTGGTACTATTTATTTTGGTAGGTTCATGGCCTTATTCAGGGTGGCTGATAGCAGTCGTTTTTATTTGCCCTAAATAATCTTTTCCACCATTTCCTATCTCAAAAAGTTATTTTCGTAATAATTATTCCTCCGGTTATTGGCAGGGGTCTGATGAGGATTGATTGTCAGCGAGGGTGTGCCAAAGTGCTACTTTTTCTTCATAGTTTGCCTTGACATCAGGATCTTCGGGCGCTTCATTTTCAAGTTGCTCTTCATAGATGTTGGCAACGGCTTCGGCCCCTTTTATATCTCCATTCAGATAGGCAGCCTTAAAGTAGTCCAAAGCTTTCTCATATGATTGGTCACACCCCAGGCCGTCAGCATAAATCCATCCCATCCGATAGGAATAGTCTGCCGGATTTAGTTCTGCTGCTTTTGAAGTCCATCTGAATAACTTAGATCTCCAATCCTCATCTTCCAAGTATTCCGGCATTATGAGATCCCAATAATAATCACTCAACGCTCCGGCCGCCTTCGAATTGTTATCAGCAATCGACTCATAGTATTCAACGGCTATATCCGGGTCTCCACCACGAGCGAAATCCAGATAATAATCGCCAAGCCATAAAACTGCGAAGGGTTTCCAGGGGCTGTCAAGTTCAGCACACCTGGCATAAAACCTTTCGGCATCATAATGGTCGTATTTCTGACGTGGGCCACCGGTGGCCTGATCAGGTGTCTCGATATTATCAATCATAAACCCGAGCATGAAAAACCCCAGTGGGTCGCCACCGTCAGAGGATTTTTCGGCAAACTCAAAACTTTTGTCTAAATCTACAGGATAACCTATACCTTCATGATACATCAATGACATGAGCCCATCCCGCTCACTGCTATCAGGAGCTTTCTCAATAAGATCGATTATTTTCTCTCCGATCTCCGGATTTTGCGTCCACTGTTGCTGAAGATTAAAAAATTTATCAGATAGAGTCATTTATCAGAGGTATTTAGAGTCAGTAAGCATTGATTATTAATACGGAGAAACACCCCGTTTTATTTTAAGGTATCAATCAAATCTTACTCCAGGATTCATCTGGGCCGGAGAATGCCAGTCAATGTCATAATTTTCCTTCAGATATTCGCGTTTTGCCGACCAATACATAAAGCAGAATCCCATTTGACGAGGGGCGTTGGCGAATCTATTGTCTAAATATTCTTCCACATCATAGTAGATTTCTTCCCATTTCAGAGTATATTCCACGGGATCTCTTCGAAGGTGGCCGATAGTGGGCTTGATAATTATTTTCATTAGTTCTGACTGACTGAACAATGACGCCATTCCCTCCTGCAATTCTTTTGTAAGCATATGATTGGTCCAGTTCTGTTTTTCATTCAGAAGGATATGAAGCTTGAGAAAATGACGGACACGTCCTTTCAATTCCTTTGTCAATTCATTATTCCGATATGCTTTATCCAGAAATACTAACAACAGACGATACAGCTCGTGATTATAGACAGTTTCTTCAAGAGCGTCAATTATCACGGGTAGAGTCTCGGCTATGAGCTCCCAAGCGATACGATCGTCTCTGAGTATTTCCCTGACTTCAAAAGACACCTTCTCAAGAGGCCGATATATCTCGCAGGAAGCGTACAACTCAGCAAGCTGAGCGTAGGATTGCAGCATTATCGCTATATGCGTAGCAATAGCTTTCTCCTGCTTTATCGAATCAATGATAACCTTAAAGCCCTCTATGGTTATCTCATTGGAATCCTGATGGGTTTCCATTATATTTAAAATACTGTCGATCCTTTCGTCCAAAGAAAGAGATGGATCAGCAGAAAGTGCCGTTATATTAAGTATTATTTCTCCGGATTTCATATTCTGTTTCTTCTGACTGAAATATGCCTCTTACACAGACATTCCGCACTTCATTCTCAAGCTCATGGATGGCTATCCGCATTTGCTGCCATGAAATAGTTTTCTGCCAAGTCACTCAATTTACAGGTCGCTCAATCATAAGTAGCTAATCCATAATAACAAAGAAGGCGCCTATCATGCACTAATGGAGTAGACTCTATGACTTCAGAAAAGCCGCAGCATTGTTTTCTCAGAAAGCATCGTTTCTCAGAAAAGGACGGAGTGGAGCCAGTCGGCCACGAGAATTGAGGTTTCCTTCTGTGTGATGGAGAAGGTATGATTCTCGTCGGGAATAAGCTTCAACTCGCTGTTCTTGATTTTTTCATTGTAGCGTTCGGCGTAGGTGTATGGCACAATCCGATCGTGGGTGCCCTGTACTATCAAGGCAGGGCCATCATAATTGGCAGCTGTCTCATAAATGGGCAGACGTATGGCCGTCTCCACATAATTCTTACCAAGCAGGAGGGCACCTGCCTCAGGAGAGTGTGGAAGCTCAACGTAGTCGCCTTTGAAATTCCATGGATTGTATGACGCTCCCATCGTATTGCCCCGGAGGGCATCATCTCGCAATACTGCCGCAGCTGCCAACAGTACCTCTGCCTTGATCTCCTTGTGGCCAAGCTCACCGCTGACCATGCTCACAACCACCCCACCCTGTGAATGACCGACAAGGCTGATGTCTTTTACCCAGGATTGCTTCTGCGCCCAAGCTATCACGTCTTTGAGATCTTCTATCTCATTGAGCACAGTCATATCCTTGAATTCTCCGTCGCTTTTACCATGCCCGTTGAAATCGAAACGCAGTGTTGCCATACCTTGAGCCACAATGCTTTTGGAGAGGTCGTTCATAAACGGGCGCTGGCAATTGCCACTGAAACCGTGGCAGATTATGACCAATGGCACTTTCCCTTTAGCCGCCGGCTTCTCAATTATTGTAAAAAGTTTACCTACTGATCCGTCTAAACGGAGAGTGTCTGATGTCTGGGCGCCACCCGATAACCATGTAATCATAGCCATTACTGCAACAATTAATAACTTTTTCATATTCATGAATATTAGAAACCTGATAATCTAATAACACTCAACTCTCCGCTTTTATCTTCAAAAATTACATACAAATTGTATATTATAGTCTTGCCTTTGAATTACCATAAGCATAGTCAGGGTAATTATCCAGAATCTCATTTGTTAAAGTTTTTGTTGAAAAACTCCACGATTCGGGCGAAAGGAATGATGTCTTTTTGATCGTAGAGGAGGCCGGAGCTTTGCTCCTTAACTGCGCCGAAAGGGGCCGCTGACGGCGATGGCCGGCAGCTTTCCTGCCACGCCTTTCGGCTTATAGAGGTCAGCAGCAAGTGTGATGCCATAACGGTTAATGAAGGTGACCTTTGAGTGGTCAACTTTGTCGTTTTGAGGAAATGTCTTATCCCATTCCTGCACGAGAGTAAGGTTTTCTGTCTTCATCATATCTTCAGTATTTTGATTTTGTGCATTCAGTGAAAGTGCGCCTACCAAAGCAGCTGCCGCTCCTGTGAGTATCTTTTTCATGTATCAAATATTTTTAATAATTTTTGCAGGAACTCCTGCCACAATAGTATTGGATGGTACATTCTTGTTTACCACAGCCCCTGCGGCTATAATAGCTCCGTCACCAATGCTGACTCCCGGAAGGATTGTTACGTTGGCACCTATCCAAACCTTATCACCTATCCTTACAGGCACACAGGTCATATCTCCACGCTGTTCAGGATCTTTTGAATGATTTACGGTGCAGATCGTGCAGTTATGACCAATCAG
>CAZUNU010000203.1:0-4028 GCA_964622105.1 uncultured Sangeribacter sp.
TTTCATGATGTTAGGTTAGTTTGAAAAGTATTATGGAAAACATAAGAAAGCGGTTGATGTGAATCGATCGCTTTTCTTGTCATTTCCCCTGGGCCTCGCTTGTCCTCTCCCCCAAGCTCCCTTGTCATCTCTCCTGAGCTCGCTTGGCATACCTCTGGGAGTGAAAGAGGTCAATATAAATACATTTTTTTGTGGAAAAGAGGGTATGTCAAAATTCAAAAATTGTAGGGACATGCCTTTGGCATGTGTAAATATCCATTGGTATTCAATGCTACATCGCAAAGCGATGTCCCTACATTGCAACGTATTATCCATTTTGACTTACCCTCAGTTGAATTAATCATTTCTTTTCTTTGCTACCGGAGTTAGCCATTGGCGGATTATCAAAAGGCCGATGCAAGCTCCGGCTATCAGGAGCTCACATCGGCCTTGCAGGGTTTGTATCGGGCTTGCAGAGTCAGCAAAGGAGGGGTAGAATGATGCCGGCGAAGATTAAGAGAACACTGCTGACGGCATATGTGACGGTGTAGCCCATTACAGGAATGGTGCTGTCAAGGCTATCTTGAATCGCCCCCAATGCGGCGACGGCATTGCGCGATCCTGCCACACAGCCGAGAGTGACAGCTACCGGGAATTTGAAAATCTTATTGCCTATATAAAGACATATGATCAGCGGGATGGTAGTGGTGATGATACCTACAAAGAAGAGTTCTACTCCAACTTCCTTAAGTCCGGTGATGAATGTGGGGCCTGCGGCCAGCCCGACGACAGCTATGAATATATTCAGACCGGCATTGTTCATGAACCATACCACAGACCGCGGGATATGTCCATATGACGGCCGTTTGGAGCGTAACCAACCGAGAATAAGTCCGGCAAGAATGGCTCCACCGCTTGTGCTCAACGTGAGCGGTACCTCGCCACATTTAATCACGATTGCCCCGATGAGGCACCCGATAGCTATACCCAGACCGATGAAGACCATATCGCTCTCATATGTGGAACGATCGCTGTAGCCTATCTCCGGCACTGCCTCTGCCACGTGTTCCGGAAGACCCATGAGAGTGACCACATCGCCCTTTTCAAGGATGACCTGACGACGCATGGGGATAGGAATATCGTTTCTCACAACTTTATGTATGGTGACTCCATGCATGAAAGGTTTGGCACGCAACTGACCGAGAGTGATTCCGGCAGCTCCTGACTTTGATACAACAACAGGGAGATTCTCTGTGCCGAAAGTAAGCAACTCATGATCCGTGACCTCCGGCCCGATCCAGCCGGCGTCATTCACTATGCTCTCACGGCGTCCGCTGAGAACTATTACGTCGCCTCTCCTTATACGTACTTCCGGATCAGGATCAAGAATCTCACCACGCGATCTTACTCTCTCTACGAAATGGCGCAGATGTTTGGATTTGAGATACATCTCAAGCTCTCTGACTGTACGGGTCTTCTTGAAATAGTCAGATTCCGCTCTGTATGCACGGAACGATACCGGACGGTTGGCATTTATCTGACCCGGATCCGGAGTGAAATCGCCGGTATCCAGCTCCTCTTCAAGTTTTAAAGTCTCGGCCTTTGCTTTCTTTAAGCCACCTAATAGAATCGGACCGAGATTGGCTACTATCCAGGCTGTGCCGATTGTGCCGAACACGTAGGTGACGGCATACACAGCGGGTATATAGCTGATCAACTTGTTTGCAGTGTCAGCAGGCAGCCCAAGCGAACGTATTGTATCGGAGCCAACGCCTATGGTGGCGGATACGGTCTGAGCTCCTGCGAAAAGGCCGACAGAGATACCCTTGTTGTAGCCCATTATCTTGCAGACAATCGCCGTGACTCCTATCACCACGAAAAACTCCACTACCGCAAAGCCTATCTGCTTCAGGCCCTCCCCTTTGAGGGAACGGAAAAACTGTGGGCCCACACTGTATCCTATGGCAAACAGGAAAAGCATGAAAGCCAGGGATTTCACGCTCTCCGACATGGGAATGTCGAGCTGGCCTATGATTACACCCACTATCAGGGTTGCAGTCACCGGACCGAGAGAGAAGGATTTGAAACGAAGGTTTCCGATCCAGAAACCCAATCCTAATGTCAGAAAGATGGGAATTACTGTGTTTTCGCGGAATATGTTGATTAGCCAATCCATTTTAATCTTTACATGTCGTTTTCGAGAATCTCATGAGGAGTAAGGATTTCGAGGGCGCGGGCTCCACGGCGCGTGCCGGTGAGATAAGCGATGCGGTCGTGCTCACCGATCAGTCCGTCTTTCACGATACGCGCCACAGCCTCAGCCGAGTGTGGCATGAAGAACTTGGGATTCGGCTGCTCGTAATAGTATGCCTTTATACCGTAACTCAGAGCCAACCAGCGTTGCACATCGCGATTATGGCAGATGGCGAATGTGGGATTGCTGCCACGGTAGGAGGCGATGAAGCGTGCCGACACCCCTCTGTAGGCGTCGGTGAAAATAGCTTTTGTGCCTACCCTGTTTTCCGAAAGCACAGCCTCATGCGCGAGGAAGGATGTGATGTCGGCATCAAGCAATGGGGGCACTTCGCGTTTACCGCTGAGGGAGGCCTCTACTTCACGGGCCACACTTGTCATGGTCTTCACGGCCTCCACGGGATATTTGCCGTAAGCTGTCTCTCCGGAGAGCATCATGGCATCGGCGCGCTGATAGACGGCGTTTGCCACATCGGAGATCTCGGCACGCGTGGGACGCGGATGCTCAATCATGGTGTGGAGCATCTGAGTGGCCACGATCACCGGTTTGTGAGCCTTGATACATTTGTTGATCAGCATCGACTGTATGCCCGGGATGCGTTCCGGAGCCACCTCTATGCCGAGGTCGCCACGGGCCACCATGATGCCGTAGCTTGCATGAAGAATCTCGTCGAAGTTGTCTACACCTTCCTGGTTCTCGATCTTTGAAATAATCTTGGTGGGTGCGCCGTATGAGTCAAGTATATCCTGCACTTCCTTCACGTCGGCCGCAGAGCGTACGAACGAATGGGCGATGAAGTCGACACCCAGCTCCACGGCATAGCCTATGTTGCGCTTGTCGCGCTCTGTCACGGCCGGGAGGTCGATGCTTATGCCCGGGAGATTCACGCTCTTACGGCTGCCCACGCTTCCGTCGTTGGCCGCTACAGCCGTCACTTCCGGACCGTTGATCTGCTGTATGTCAAATTCCACTTCGCCATCGTCGATGAGGAAACGTGCTCCCGGCACCAGAACGCCGGCAATGTTCTTGTAGTTCACGAAAATCTCTGAATGAGACGTCTTACGGTCGGGGTCGCCGTAGATTTTCACCTCGTCGCCGGTCTTGAACTCGATGGGCTCGCCGGTAACCGTCACTGTAGTACGGATTTCGGGACCCTTTGTATCCATCATGATCGCCACAGCCTCGTCGGCCGCGCGGGTATTTTCTACAATTTTCTTAAAGCCGTCATAATCAAGGTGTGCTGAATTCATACGCACGACGTTGACGCCCGCAGCCACGAGAGTCTTTATAAAATCCGTGTCGCAATGCTTGTCAGACACGGTAGCCACAATTTTCGTAAATTTCTGCATAATTGTCTAAATAATTCTTATGTCGGAGCTGAGGAGATGCCCTGCCGGATTGGAGGGGTTGCTCTTTCGAGGCTGAGCGAGTGCCCGGACATAATGAAAGCGTTACATACCTATCTATGTAACGCTTTCAAGAGGTCTATGGTTTCAATCGCCCCCGTTATATTTCGGGGCGCAACGTGCGCCTCCGGAGGAGTTATCTTTCGGCACGCAACGACCGTCTCCGGAGGAGCTATCTTTCGGCACGCATCGGATTGGTGAGGAAGTCCTCATAGGAGAGACGTATGCCGTCTTCGAGTTCGGTGGAATACGTCCAGCCCAGACGCGTGGCCTTGCTGACGTCGAGAAGCTTGCGTGGGGTGCCGTTCGGTCGCGTCGTGTCCCAGAGGATACGGCCCTCGTAACCTACTACCTTAGCAACAAGTTCCGTGAGTTGCTTGATGGTGAGT
>CAZUNU010000204.1:0-4015 GCA_964622105.1 uncultured Sangeribacter sp.
ATCGCTCTGCGATTTGACATTGAATATCAAATGGATATCTAAACATGCCAAAGGCATGTCCCTACAATTTTTGAATTTTGACAAAGCCTCTACCTTGACGGTTCTTTTCAGAATCTCTCCACTGTCAGAGGTCACGACATCGGTGGAAATAGACTGTGAAGAAATAACGACATTTCAAGACTCATAAGCGATAATACAAGAATCCTTAAAATGGATTTCAAGGTCCGGGGAAGAGATGATCTTCTCCGGGCTTCTTTTATACGTGGGTCTGGTTTAAACCGGAGTGTGGGTGAGGGTGTCTAATAGGTATGAAATATTCTTTTGCAAAATATTGGATTAAGGGAGCGGCTGCCATGGCAGTCGGGCTGCCTGGTTTATTTCTTTCTTCTTGCTCGGAGAATGGGAAAGATGCTCCGGCACTCGAAGTGTATGAGAGCCTTAAACTCGAAGTGTATGAGAGCCTTAAAGAGGTGAACCGTCTTGAACTCGCGAGAATGACCGTAGGTAAAGTGGGTATGGTGACAGATCCGGAGTGGGACGACATGAAGACCCTGGAGGGAAAGGCACGTGTGCTCATCAATTCCATGAAGGTGGGAAAACGCATCGGCGTATATTCTTATGACACTTATGTGACGGCCTACGTTGATCTCTCCAAATTGCAGCCCGATGATATCGTGGTGGATGAGGAGAATGGTACAGTCGACATTTATCTTCCTCCGGTGGAGGTGATGACCGATGGGCGCGAGCCTCAGCTTCATGAGGAGCACTGCCGCGTGACGGGCCTGCGGAGCCGGATAACTCCGGAGGAGCGGGCAGAGCTTAAGTCGCAGATGTCGCGCGAGGTGAAGAGGGAGATCGCTTCGTCTAAAGAGAGTGTGGAGGCATTGCGGAAGAGCGCCGAGCAGAAAGCCCGGGCCTGGATTTCCGGTCTTGCCGCAGATTGGGGTTTTACAGCTAACGTGAATTTCAGATGAAGTGGATAAAGGTAATAATAGTGGCGGTGCTTGTAGGAGTGGCTGCGTTTGTAGCTTTGAAAGTGTTTTGGCCACAGGACTCAGCACCTGATTATAAGACTCAGGACGCGCGTATAAAGAATATATCGCAGATGGTGGAGCTATGCACGGCCGATATCCATGAGGAATGGGCTGTGAAGGATTCCGTCAACGGTATGTGGGTAGTGGCGCGCCAGACAATCGAGGGGCGCATACGTTTTGATCTCGACAGCCTTAAGATGGAGGAGAGGGGTGATACTACATTTGTCTATCTTCCTCTGGAACGTGTTGATATATTTGAGAGCACGTCGCCCGGATCTTATGAGATATTGGATGTATGGGACGGCAGGAATGTGCTCTTCAAGCGTACCCTTACGGCACGTGAGGAAAACCGGCTGAAGACGCGTTGGCAGAAACGCGCCATAGACCGTATATATCAGCGAGGTTACGTTAAGGATGCACGTGCCAACGCGGTGGCGTCGCTCTCTCCGTTGCTTGGAGCCATGCATGGTGCCAAAGGCAAGGGGAGTGTAGTAGTGATAGTGGATCCTACCCCTTCGGGGAACCGTGAACGTCAGTAGAATCCATCGGGGTCTTGAGACTGAGTGTGGGGATACCGGCTTTTGATACCTTGTCGCGTGTGGCTTCAGACGGTTCGATCAATACGTTTCGTCCTCCGCATGAAGCTGTCCAGAGCATCAGAGGTATGTCATCGTGATGATCGGTGAGGGTGACCGCCGGTTGCCAGCCCCGCAAATGGCACAGCTCCTCCACCATCTGGCGCTTCACATCGCCCCGACATTCCTTCATCTTCTCCCCTTTCGGGGGGAGGGGTGTGGCAACAGCGGCATCCATTCCGAGAAGCCGCGCGAGCACTACGGAATATTCCTTTGGAGCGGCTGTGGCCAGACAGATCGGAAGCGAGCGTTTGCGGGCTTGGGATATGAGAAATGTGACTTCCGGCCGGAGCATTGTCGAGATCGAGCGTATGAAATCTTCATAATCCTTCTCCTTAAGAATCCTCTCCGCCGCGCGCATCACCCCCCGTTTGGTTTCGGCATGACTTCTCAGCCGCGCCTTGCGCAACGCCACGTTCCACAGCAAAGGGAAGATGGCATCAGGACGCACACGCCGCAGGCTTTTCTTCATGAGCCACACAGTGAAGCGCGTGAAGGAGTTGCCATTTAGCAAGGTGCCGTCAAGATCAATGATTATTGCGGGTATGTAGGTGTCGGAGTCAATCATGCTTGTAATCGTTTGACCAGTCTTGCTTATAGTCGTTTGACCAATTTGGGTTGTAGTCGTTTGACCATGGGAAGCGCAGCAGGGTGCGGTCGGAGTAAAGATATAACTTAGGCATCAGCATAGGATTGGGACGTGTGACAGTGAGCACTGCGGTGACGATCTCTGCCTCCGGGAAGATCGACTTAACACGCTCATACACCACGGCAAGCGTGACTCCACTGTCGGCGGCATCATCCGCAATAAGGATCCGGCTTATGGCTTCGTTTAGATTAAAGGGCTCGTGATTAGGATCCAATTGCTCTTGATTAAGATTCAACAGCTCTTTCGGGATAGCCAACCTATCTTCCGCGAGGGCTTTTTTCTTTTCGCGGTGCTCCGTTTTGCTGTCGTGGATAGATTCACACATTCGCATGAGATTGAGCAGAGGGCGCGGAAGACGTAGGAGCCACTTGGCTGCGTTGCGTGTGCGTCGCGGTGTGGAGCTTCGTTGCAGGCTGACGTCGCAACGCTTTGTCTGCCTCAGTTGAGGTATAGTCTCCTGTATTGCGTCGGCCACGTAGGCGCCTCCGTTTCTCACTCCGATGATGAGATCGTAAGGGCCGTCCTGTAGAGCCATGTCGCCCAGACGGCGACATTCGTCTTTGAATATTTCAGGCGACAATGTGACTACGCGCATAGCTTTCGAGATTGAATTCACGATATCAGACTTCCGGCTTCCGAGGAGGGTTGAGAGGTCTGTGTTTTGTAAATGAGGGAGAGGTCTGCCATTTTAACGTTGAGAACAGGGTGTAAAGTATAATATTTGACAAGATAACGGGTCAACCGGTGAAAATCTTCGGGAGGAGACGGTTGAGAGATGCGGTGGGGTGGGACGCGGTAGGCTGGGACGCAGTGGGCGCAATGTATTGCGCCCCTACTGGATAGGTGGGGAAATGGTAAGGCCCGGTTCCGCGATGGGAACCAGGCCTTACTGTTGTAGTAGTCATGTGCGCCGGTGGGCGGCTACATCATGGATTTTATTCCTTGAGGAAGTAAATTCCTTGGTGGATTTTATTCCTTGCACTTGGCGGCGATGAACTGGCGGTTCATGCGGCTGATGTTGGAAAGCTTGATGTTCTTGGGGCACTCGGCAGAGCATGCTCCGGTGTTGGTGCAGTTGCCGAAGCCGAGCTCATCCATCTTTGCCACCATAGCGCGTGCACGGCGGTCTTTCTCAACCTCACCCTGGGGAAGGAGAGAGAGCTGGCTGATCTTAGCTGATACGAAGAGCATGGCAGAACCGTTCTTGCAGGCAGCCACGCAAGCGCCACATCCGATGCAGCTTGCAGAGTCCATAGCCTCGTCAGCGTTCACCTTGGAGATGGGGAGATCGTTGGCATCCTGAGCACCACCGCAGTTGAACGATACATAACCGCCGGCCTGCTGGATCTTGTCGAATGCGTTGCGGTCTACCATGAGGTCTTTGATCACGGGGAAAGCGGCAGAACGCCAGGGCTCTACAGTGATGGTCTCGCCGTTCTGGAAACGACGCATGTAAAGCTGGCAGGTAGTGGCTCCGGTAGCGGGACCGTGAGGATGACCGTTGATATAGAGGGAGCACATACCGCAGATACCCTCGCGGCAGTCGTGGTCGAACACGATGGGTTCCTGACCCTCCTCTACGAGGCGCTCGTTGAGGATGTCAAGAGTCTCAAGGAATGAAGTGTCAGGGGTGGTCTCGACATTCTCGTAAGTCTCAAACCGGCCCTGCGCTTTGGCATTCTCCTGACGCCAAACCT
>CAZUNU010000205.1:0-4005 GCA_964622105.1 uncultured Sangeribacter sp.
ATTTGTTAGCTAATTATATGATTTTCAGTATTTTATCTACTTGCCGATGCAGAAGCGGGAGAAGATGGTTTGGAGCAGGGTTGGGGTGGTGATGGAGCCGGTGATGGAACCTAAGTAGTGGAGGGCTTCCCTTACGTCTTGCGCTATGAAGTCGCCCGTTACTTGATTTTCAATTCCTTCTATTGCCCTTTTCATTGCTTCTCCACCTTTTACCAAAGCTTCGTAATGTCGGGCGTTGGTTACAATTATATCTGAATCGGGATTCAGATCCTTTTCACTGTATTCTTTTAACTGTAACTTTAATTCTTCTAAACCTTCTCCTGTCAGTGTGCTGAATTTTATCACTCTATCTTGAGAAAGAGTTGAAAATGGATCGGTCGTATTGGCGGAAGTGAAGGAGTCGGCTACGGAGTCACTGGAATAGTTAGACCATGCGTGGGTGCCTTTGGAAGCACCGGCGCCAACGAGAAGGTCGCCGGAAGTAGCGGCCCCAGTGATGGAGCCTTCAGACGCGGTAGAAGCAGCAAAGGATTCGCCGGAGGTAGCGGCCCCAGTGATGGAGCCTTCAGACGCGGTAGAAGCAGCAAAGGATTCGCCGGAAGTAGCGGCACCATTGATGGAACCTTCAGATGGGGTAGAATCAGCGACGGAGTCGCTGGAATTTGGGGCACCTGTGATAAAACCTTCGGAATAGACAGAGTCTATGCGGGTGCTTTCCTCGTTGGATAAGTCGAGCGCACCCTGTAGCAGGTCGGATTTGTTGCGGAGGACGATGATCCGGGCGTCGGGTGCGTCGTTTCGTAGGCGCTGGAGCTCCTGTAACTGAGGTTCGATTGGTGCTATGGGGTCGAAAAGCCAGATCACTATCCTTGCATTTTTCATCTTATTGCGGGCCTTTTCGATACCTATTGTCTCCACTTTGTCGGAGGATTCGCGCAGTCCGGCTGTGTCGATAAATCGATACAAATAACCGTCTAACTCAATGGTATCTTCGATGATGTCTCGCGTGGTGCCGGGTATGTCGCTCACAATTGCTTTGTCATCGCTCAGCAACAAATTCATTAATGAAGACTTACCTGCATTCGGTATGCCGGCTATCACTACGGGTATGCCTTCTTTCAACACTGATCCCGCAGAGTAGGAATTGCTCAGACGGTTGATCTCTTTCAGTATTGTGCGCGACAATGCGAGCATCTTCTCTCGATCTGCAAACTCCACATCCTCTTCCGAGAAGTCGAGTTCAAGTTCGAGAAGCGATGCAAAATCAATCAGTTGTAACCGTAAAGAATCCAAGGCTTTTGAAAAGTGACCCCGGGTCTGTGAAATTGCCAATGAATGTGAGGCCTTAGATGAAGCCGCTATGAGATCAGCCACCCCTTCAGCCTGCGCCAGATCGAGTCGCCCATTCAAATATGCTCTTCGTGTAAATTCTCCCGGCTCGGCTATGCGTGCTCCACGTCTAATCAAATCAGCTAACATCTCACGCTGAATCCAACGTGAGCCGTGGACTGAAATTTCCACAATGTCCTCTCCGGTGAAAGTGTTTGGTGCCCGATAAATTGAAGCCACACACTCATCAAGTATCTCTCCATCAGTGTTCACATACTTACCTAAATGGAGTGTATGCGACGGGCAATCCTGAAGTTTCTTACCTCTCCATGCAGAATCTACAATTTTCAGAGCGTCAGGCCCGGAAATACGTATCACAGCTATTCCGCCAATGCCGTTAGGTGTCGAGATAGCCGCAATTGTATCCTCTTTAACTTTCGCCATCCCATTTATTATTGAATTGTCAGCCGATTTCTCCATTACTTTGAACTGTTCCATTCCTTAAAGGAGTAAGAAGATTCCACCTTGTTTTCGATCTCATCAGGGAGGGCAGGGAAGAAGTCATAGCCAAGTATTTTTTCGAGCTCATCAATGCTCATGGCATAATCACTCATGTTGCCGGGAGCCTTCATATTGGGATAGACAAACGCTATGCCTCGCGGTGAATCGGCATAAGGAGCTGCGATAACCTTGAAGAATGCTCCAGGCACTCTTACCTTAGCTTTTCCGATGCGCTCCTTGTCGGCTTTCTCATATATCGGACCTGCTACAATCATTATTGCCGAATCGCGCTCAGCCCACTGACGTTCTTTTGTCTCGAGAGTCTTCCAAGCACCGTTGTTCAGATCATGGACCTGCGGACAAATGTTTGCCATTACGAAACAATCATTCATAGCCTCCTCGCTCCATTTCTGCTCACCCGATGGGCACATATGGCCACGGTCATAACCGGATCGCGTGTAATCGCTTGTCGAAGGGCAGCCGTCAATATCCGGATCCGACCAGAAATTATTGCTCCGTCCCTTGGCACCTTGTGTTTCAGCGCCAAGGAGTTCCCATGCCACATAATTTGGAGTGCCGTTATCCTTATTGAAAGAGATCGTGAATCCCGCATACTCCTTAATTTGCGATGTAAGTTTCGCAGGGAGCTCCACATACTCCAGCCCCGGGAAGTGGTGAGGATCGGACGATTGCTCCGTCTTATTCTCATTCAACGATACGTGCTGACGCTCATCAGCATTTGAGGCGTTCGAATCATGGGAATGGTTGAGCATAAACACCACTCCAATTATTATAAGTATGAGGCACCCCACAAGCAGAAGTTTCGGAGTATTATTTGAATTTGAATTGCCTCCTGTTCTTTTTGTCATGATTATCAATTCAAAAGTGAAATATAATTGTTTGCCACTTAATATTAGGTAGTTAACCGCTATTGTGCTATTGGTCATAACCTTTACGATCCACCCCTTATGCAGCTAAGAAATGAAAATATTCCTACGCAAATTTACGAATAAATTTTTATAAATTACAAATTAACGTTACCTTTGTAAATTTTCTAAGGTAAATACGTTTCGGCTAAACATACATCAAATATGAATATAGCGCAACTTAAGGAAAAAGCATTGGGAGGCACAGGCGTTACTAAAGAGGAGGCTTTGTGGCTCTTGAATTATCCCGATCTGAATGAACTTTGTGATGCAGCAGGAGAAATTGCCCTCAAATGGCAAGGAGATGAAGTTGACTCCTGTTCTATCGTAAACGCAAGAAGCGGAATGTGTGGTGAAGACTGCAAATGGTGTGCGCAGGCTACACGCCATTCCACCGGCTGCGAGACCTATAATTTCCTTGAGCCTGAACTGGTGATGAAAGCCGCTAAAGCAAACGAGGAAGCCGGCATCAGAAAATTTTCATTGGTCACCAGCGGACGGGCAGTCAGCAAAAAGGATCTCGACAAGTTCTGCAAGGTTTACAAGGACCTTTCAGATAATACTTCACTATACTTATGCGCTTCTATGGGTCTGCTCGACGAGGAGGAAATGCTCAAGCTCAAGGAGGCTGGAGTGAAACGCTACCACTGTAATATGGAGACTTCGGAAAAGGTATTCAAAACCCTTTGCACAACTCACAAACCAGCCGATAAAAAGCGAACCATCGCAGCAGCCAAAAAGTCCGGACTCACTGTTTGCTCAGGAGGCATAATCGGTATGGGGGAGACCGGTGAAGACAGGGTTGATTTTGCTTTGGAACTACGTGATCTTGACGTTGATTCCGTTCCAATCAACATACTCAACCCAATAAAAGGCACTCCATTGCAAGACACTCCTCTTATCTCTGAAGATGACATTATTCGCACGGTGGCAGTTTTCAGATTCATCCTTCCCACCAAGTCTCTACGATTTGCCGGAGGCCGAATGAGGCTTAGTCACGATTCAATGCTACGGATAATGACCGGAGGCATGAACGGTGTGCTTATGGGCGACATGTTGACCACAGTCAGCAATACCATTGCCGACGACCGTGTGCTCTTCAAGGAGGCTGGTCTGAAGTTCTGAATTCCCCGAGTAAGTATGTCTCTGGGTGAAATGATCTAATAAAATAATTTAAACTCTCTCCCGGCTTCGGCCGGATAAATAAATGAACAAGAAATCCATCTACAAATATGCCGCCGAGGCAGGG
>CAZUNU010000206.1:0-3890 GCA_964622105.1 uncultured Sangeribacter sp.
AAAGTATTATGGAAAACATTCAGCAAGCGGTCGATGTGAATCGGTCGCTTGCTGGTGTTTTAATCCCCCGCTCCTGATAATACCCTTTAGACCTCGCGGATGCGGCCGTGGGTGTAGAGATAGCGAAAATCGCAGTCGTCATAGAAATCGTAACCAGATCGGTAATCCTCCTTGTCGGGCTGCCGCCCGTCCCCATGGACCAGAATCCGTATGAGTAATTCCACGATAAGAATTAATAATCGGAGGTTTCAAGGCGGATGCGGAGTTTAATTATTTTTCTATGAGTCTTTGATTATAATTTGATGGTAAAATGTCTGAGCGTTTTGATAGAGGATGATAATGCAAAAATTGCAGGATTTCGATTTCGCGTGTCATATTGGATGATTTATCGCGTCAAAATTAATGAAAAAGCTTGTATAATCACGCCATATTTTGGTAATATTTTGTCTTAATTGGCCATATTTTGTCGCGATCTTACTACTGTTGTCTCTTATTAAATTATTTTTGCAGAAGGATGTGGCATTATACCCTTAGACCTCACGGATGCGGCCGGAGATATAGAGATAGCGGACATCGCAGTCGTCATAGAAATCGTAACCAGAGCGGTAATCTTCCTTGTCGGGCTGCCGTCCTCCCCTTCGCGGGGTACCCATGTTGATGCCAAGGGCAAACAGGCGCATGCCTTCATCTCGGGCGTGGTCGATCAGTCGCTTTGTCTCGGCCGAAATACCATCCCACTGAAAATCTGATACTATCAAAAGATCTGCCCCTTTGAGGATACCCGTATATTTCCCATACGCCGGTGACTGTGGCAACCTGCGAAACAGAAAACGAAATAACTTTGTCTCATCGTTGCCTCCTGAATAGGACCGAGAAAGAAACGTCAGTAAACGCTTTGCCTGCCTCTGCAAGTCAGTAATCACAAAGAAAGATAGCGTATGCGAATAGTTAACGATGAACACAGGGCGATGTTCGCGTTGTGCAACCATTGCAATAGCCAAAGAGAGTCGTTTTGCGGTGAGCTCGGGATCTCCGGTCATTGATCCGCTCGTATCTATACAGATAAATATGGGTCCGTTACCTTTCGACACCGGTCGCGTTGATGACGATGAAGCCGAAAAGATCTGCAACCGTTTCTCTACATAACGCCGCAGCCATACACCCTCCAGCTCAGGTGATGCAAGCAGTGCCGTTTCTATCGGCAACATACGGTTGAGGTCGTTTCCGGTCATGATGCCGGTGATGTCGCTCTTCGCCGCATGACTGAACATCCCCTTTACCTCACCGGTCGTTCCACCTCTTCTGCCAATCTTCCTCGCAAATTCCACAATTGATGGATCTATATGGCTCAGGTAATCCCGCTCACGGCGTTCCCATTCTCCCGGCAGCCCGGCAAGCACACTGTGGGCCCCTGCAAGAAGCGGTTTGACCTCTTCAGGAAGATCGGGCTCCGGAGCATCGTCCGAATCAGTCTTGTCGTGTATGCCCAGGCCATACGTAAATTCGGAGGTAGTATGCTTGGGTATGCCCGCAGCTGAATCCTCAAACATAAGTGAACCTCCCGTAGCCATTTCTTTCAGCCTTCCGGAAATGCGGCGTTCTTCCTCATCTGTAAAGGGAATCATATGGTCTGAGAGCCATGTATTGAGAAATTCCTCCTTCTCTATCGTAGCCTTCCCATCATCAAGAGAACCACTTCTGGCAAGCGAATCTATCAGCCGCCTCACCGCCGCGACTCCATATTCTTTCCAGAAATCAGTGTCACTGGTGACACCGTAAAAACGGGCATCACACACTACATCTCGCACCAGCTGATAAATCGGACCGGATGCTCCTTTTGCGGACTCAAGTTTTGAGAGGAGTGCCGATTTGTCGGAGGTGGAAATAGCCAACCTTACAGCTTTCTTTAGGTATGTCAAATGACTCTTACGCATATTGTTGACCGGTTTCAGGATTACTGAAAGCGCTGTTTATAGATACTTACAACAGATTGCACTAATTTCGGAATGTCAGAGGTCGCCAGGAAAAGATTCCTGTTGATCCGGCCGTACAGGTCGTTGGCAATGGCTGCCACGGAGTCATCGAGGCCCTGCAGGAAACCGCCGTCAAGCTGTGCATCGCTTACCGTACGCAAGGGGTATATGAAATTATTAATGCTCACGTAGCCCCTCTTAGCCCAGCGCAATGCATACTGGCCTCTTTCGCGCAACACTATGCGGCCATCAGCTGTCTCCAAACCCCAGAACGTCTCCGTAGGGCTTTTCATCATCCGCTCATAGTCTGCCTTGGCCAACTTCATCGGAGCGCCCTCCACTTCTATCACGTAATGCTTTCCATCGGGCGAAAACAGCCGTGTCGCCGCTGTAGTTTTGGCTGAGGCATGTCGTTTGTCACTTTTGTATTTCTCAAGACTTTCGTGAAACAGCATGGCGACCACCGCCTCCACCACTGCTTGACGCACAAAGGGGATGCAACTGTCATCATTCCAAAGCATGTGGCAAAGCAGCAATAAGTCGCTGGCATCTACTTCATCACGACCGTTAAGGAGAGCCGATGTACGCATGATGCCTGTTGCTTTTTTCCAACGACGGTCTGACACGTAATACGTCCTTCGTGTCTCAGATGTCTCACCTGAAACGGGATCCGACTCGTTCATCCTCTCATCCAGACGTTGACGAATCCGGAAGACCGTTTCCTTAAGGTTCTGAGGAATAATTATCTCTTCACTCCCCTTACGAATCTCAATATATTCCGAATCCGTGATCTGTAATGAATCGATAGTGACGTCGTTACTTTCCGTAATAGTCACCTTCTTATTAGCCTCCGGATTCTTTTTCTTGGCAAGGCTCCCATCAATGAGCCGGAAGAAATTCTCAGGCGACAAAATCGGCCTGACTATATAGCGGATCATGAATCTATCCCACAACGCCTCCAATCCCTCGTCCTGAGCCGGAAGCTCGTTGGATGCAGCTATCACCCCCTTCAACGGAAGCGGCATCTCGCGGTTGCCGTTGAGGTAAATCCGCTCGTTGAGCACAGTCAACAGAGAATTCTGTATTGCCGGCCCGGCTTTCCATATCTCGTCAAGAAACACCACCTCCGCCTCCGGAAGATAACCCGCGGTGACGCGCTCATAGCGGTCTTGATCCTTAAGAAGCGAGATGCTGACGGGGCCGAAAATCTCATCCGGAGTAGAGAAGCGCGACATCAGATATTCAAACACGCGGGCATTTTTAAAGGCATGTTTCAGTTTACGTGCAATCATTGATTTCCCCACTCCGGGGAGACCAAGCAGAAAAATGCTCTCTCCTGCAAGGGCACTGAGCAGACTGAGCGCCAACGCCTCATCGCGTTCAAACGTGCCTTCGCGCATCATGTCCAAAATACGTACTATCCTGTTTCTCATAATTTGCATATCAATTCCTGAGTATTGTGGGAAACTCCTTACAATAACCATATGGTCTATTTCACAAATTTACAATTTTTCTTTCATTACTCTTCAAGTTCACCTAGAAGTGGTCACAGTATTATTTACAAGCTGGATTTTCGATCTTTTCGAATATTATTGCTAAACTAATTCCGATACAGCCTCATGTCAAAGCGTGGTGCAAACATCTCAATGTCACGTTGAGACAGTCCGAGCCTTTGTGCCACACTGCGCCATGGCTTCATTGCGGATATTACTTCGTCTATGATGGTTTTGGCTTTTTCGTTAGACAGCATATAGTCTCCTGCGGAGTCCAAAAGGATACTGAGGTCAGATTCGCTTGTCGATCGGTTAATCAACAGACTCTGGTTATCAGCAAGCGTAGGATTTATATCGTATGCCGGGGAAAGCTCCCAGCCTTTGCGCGTCAAGAGAAAGCCATGATTACGGAAGTGGTCATCGG
>CAZUNU010000207.1:0-3862 GCA_964622105.1 uncultured Sangeribacter sp.
GGCCGATCATGGAAGCCGTGCCGGCGGGATTGAGCAAGCTGGAGAATGTAAAACGCGTATCGAAGTGCATTATAGCTTTCTCCGGAGCGAAGGGCATGGCTTTGTACCACGAACCTGATACTCCGGTGGCCCTTCCTGTGTAGTGGAGAGGGGAGAGATATGTGGCGAGCACATCGCGATGGCCTATCTCGATGGCGTAAGTGCCGGTGACAGGGCGCGATTCATAGCCCTCCTCAGGGGAAGCGGCCGAGACGGTTACCCCTGTCAAGAGCATAAAAGCTCCTGCCAGTAATTTCCTGAATGTTTTATTCTTCATCTGGGTTGTCGTTCAGAGATGATGTTTCGGTGTCGTCCAGAGCGAACAGATCGCCCTGAACCACCTTAGGGTTTATGCTTTCCTCCTCTTTTTCGTCAGCCTGAGACTCATCTTCAGGCTCTGTTTCAGGTTCCGGCTCGGGAGGGAAGCGGAGGGGCTCGAGTTCGGTTATCTTGTCAATGTTGAAGGTAGAGATACGCTTTCCTTTGGCCTTGAAACTCTTCACAGCTATGAATTCCTCCGCATCAATCTCCATGGCCGGGCGCACCGAGTCGTTTCCGCCGAAAGTCACTTCCAGACGCGGATAATAGGTATCGGTGAGCACAATTACTGAGGAAGCGGGGTCGGAGCCGACGAATCTCTGTGGCTTCGCTGAGGGCTCAAACGTGAAACGTTTCAGATAAGGGAATCCGAGAGTGGCATCGTTGAGCGCGAGAGTCCACACCTTATGCGGATCGAATTTCTCGATTATGAGGATATTGTCGTCGTAATGGTTTGCATCCGAATAAGAGGAGGTAAAGAATTCACCGGTTTTGGTGATGACGAGCACCTGATCTTCACCCTGGAACACACCGAGGCTCTCGCCGCGTCCGTCGTAGTTGAGGCGGAGCACATCGCGATCGAACCATACTTCACGTCCGCCGAGAGTGCTGGAGCCTTTCTCAACGAGGCGCACATCGTCGATCTGATATTTGGTGACGAGATTGCCGAGTGATTCCTTACCTTTTATATCCAGTTCAGCAAAATTCACCATCACCTCCTTGGCACGCGGACGTCGCCCGGTCTCATTAGGTTCATCCTTAAGCTGAACCTTCACGATCTCCGCCTCGCCGTTGGGATTGCACGTAAGCCATTCCACCTTCGAACCCGGCAATCCTTTGGTGAGGTTGTATTCCTTCTCGCGGGTGAGGCCGGTGATGAAGAATCTCTTCTTGTAAGAATATGCATCCTTTCCGCCGTTGCGGTATATAACGTTGTAGATGGTGCGCTTGTCGCCCTTCTTGAAAAGCCCGATATGGATTATCTTCTTTCCTACGTAGAGCTTGTCTTGCACCTTCACGAGCTTATATGTGCCGTCTTTATAGATTATCAGGATATCATCGATATCCGAGCACGTGAAGAGGAATTCGTTGTCTTTCAATGCGGTACCGAGGAATCCTCCGGCCTTGTCGAAATATAGGCGTTTGTTGGCTTCGGCCACTTTCGCTGCCTCGATGGAGTCGAAGCCGCGTATGGTGGTGTGGCGCGGGAATGCCTCGCCATATTTCTCTTTCAGGTGACGGTACCAAGCCGTGGTGTATTCCGTCATGTGGTCGAGGTCGAACTGAAGACGCTCGATATCCTTCTGGAGATTGGCGATACGCTCGTTGGCCTTATCGGAATTGAATTTGAGGATACGACCCATCTTGATTTCCCAAAGACGTATCAAGTCGTCGCGTGTGACCTCGCGGAAGAAGTCTTTCTTGAATGGTTCGAGTCGCTTGTCGACGTGGGCGATGGCAGCGTCCATATCCTTGGCTTCCTCCACTTCCTTATCCTTATAGATGCGCTCCTCGATGAAGATTTTCTCAAGCGAGCAGTAGAGACGGGTCTCATGTGTCTCGGCCAGCTTTATCTCGAGTTCTTTGCGGAGCAATTGCTGTGTATGGTCTACTGAATAGCGTAGCAGCTCCGATACTGAAAGGAAACGAGGTTTCCGGTCGACAATCACACAGCAGTTTGGAGATATGCTGACCTCACAGTCGGTGAAGGCATAGAGTGCGTCGATGGCTTTATCGGAAGATGTGCCCGGAATCAGATGCACGAGAATCTCCGCTGTGGCAGATGTGTTGTCGTCAACTTTCCTGATCTTGATCTTGCCTTTCTCCATGGCCGAGAGAATAGACGTGATAAGAGTAGAGGTGGTCTTGCCAAAAGGAATCTCCGTGATGGCAAGAGTCTTATTATCGATCTTCTCAATCTTGGCCCTCACCTTTACGCTGCCACCTCGGGCACCATCATTGTAGCGTGATGCATCAAGAAGCCCACCTGTCTGGAAGTCGGGAAGAAGGTGTACTTCCTCACCTTTGAGAGTGGCGATAGCCGCATCGCATATTTCGTTGAAATTATGTGGCAATATCTTGGATGAAAGACCGACGGCGATTCCCTCCACACCTTGGGCAAGGAGAAGCGGGAATTTCACGGGAAGAGTTACGGGTTCCTTCTTGCGGCCGTCGTAAGAGGGGGTCCATTCTGTTATCTTCGGGCTGAAAACAGTCTCGAGAGCAAATTCGGAGAGGCGGGCTTCGATGTAACGGGGTGCTGCCGCAGAGTCTCCGGTGAGGATATTTCCCCAGTTGCCCTGAGTGTCGATCAGCAGTTCCTTCTGACCTAACTGCACGAGTGCATCGCCGATGGAAGCGTCGCCGTGGGGGTGATACTGCATGGTATTGCCCACGATATTGGCCACCTTGTTGAAGCGGCCGTCGTCGAGGGTCTGCATGGAGTGAAGAATGCGTCGTTGCACGGGTTTGAGTCCATCCTCGATGTGCGGCACTGCGCGTTCGAGAATCACATAGCTTGCATATTCAAGATACCAGTCGCGGAACATACCGGAAAGTACGGTACGTTTACCCACCGGTTCAGCCTGGGAGGCAGTGTTATCGTTTTCAATGATGTCAATTTCGTCGGCCATGTCTCAAAAAGTGGAATTTTGCGTAAAGTTAAGAAAAAAAAGCCTCAAAGACAAATTTATATTATTAACGTTTTGCCTTAAGCATGCTCTCCACCGCGTCAGGGTCTGTATCTTTAAGAATCACTTTCTTATCCTTGTCGAGAAGGTAGAGGGTGGGTGAGGTGATGAAAATATAGGTTTCGTCATCTTGAATAGGATCGAGAGCGAATCCTACTGTCCAGTCTGCCGGGAGAGAGGGGGCTGTCGACTCCCAGCGTTCTCTATCATCTTCGGCATAGATAGCGGCCACGGTCGCCTGCGAGGAAATATTTCTATCCTTTAAAAGAGCTATTGTTTCCACGCAATGGTCGCAATCAGGATCGTAGAAAATCAGAAGGATAGGTTTGTCAGAGGTGAGGGAGTGCAGAGACTGCCGATGGCTGTCACGGTCAATAAACTTGAAATCTGCCGCTTTGGTGCCGGGGCGGTTTTTCGCAGCCATTTCCAGACGGAATTCTGAACGCATCTTGTCGGCCTCGCCTAATATGCCGGCTTCCAAAGCCTGACGGATCACTCCGCAAAATGCTTCCTCATCATATAGTTCTGATTCGGGATTGCCGATGGTAGATTCCGCCTCGCGATATTTTTCGATAGTGATCTTAAGAGTGGCTATAGCTTCATCTCCGGCGGGGGGTTGATGCAGAAGGGCTGAAAAAGCATTGGTGAAGGAGAAGACACCAAGCAGTGCGAATATAATGATATGAAAGACAGGCATAACTGAAAAATTTGAATATACGATAAGCGGACTGAAACAACCGATTGGTTTTCAGTCCGCTGAGGTGCGCACGAAGGGACTCGAACCCCCACGTCGTTAGACACCAGATCCTAAGTCT
>CAZUNU010000208.1:0-3809 GCA_964622105.1 uncultured Sangeribacter sp.
CCATAAATGGCTGTGGCGGATGCATCCTTGAGAATAGTCATCGATTCGATGTTCTGGGGGTTAAGCATGGTGAGAGCGTTGGTGCCTCCTGCGTTGCCCTGGTTGCTCTGAGGCACACCGTCGATCACGATAAGAGGATCGTTGGATGCTGAAAGAGAAGAACCACCACGGATACGGATTGTTGCGTTGCCGGAAGGATCACCACCGGAAGTAGTAACAACCACACCGGGGCTTGCGCCGACAAGAAGATCCTGAGCTGATGTCGAGATACCGGCGTCGATGTCGTCAGGAGTGATCACCGATACGGAACCGGTGGCGTCTGACTTCTTCACTGAACCGTAACCGATTACCACAGTTTCCTGAAGCATTGTAGCGTTCTGGCCGAGAGTCACCTTAATCTCTGTGCGACCGTTTACAGCCACTTCCTGGGGATCGTAGCCGATATAGCTCACCACGAGCGTAGCATTCGGATCCACGTTGAGAGTAAAGTTACCATCGATGTCGGTGGCTGTACCGTTGGAGGTTCCCTTCTCCATAACGGTTGCTCCGATCAACGCCTCGCCCGTCTCATCGTCCACGTAACCGTGCACGGTGATTTTCTGCGCGAAACCCGGAAGCGTCAGGCCTAACACCATTACTATGGCCAGCCACAACTTCCTGTTCAGATGAAAACAGATGTTTTTCATGCAAGAATAATTTAGTTGTTATTAATTGAATTGTTTATTTTCAGGTATTTAGGATGGTTTTTCAGGTATGCGTCCATCGTATGCATATGTCGGGAGATTCATGAGCAGGCTTGACTGAGAATTTTTCCTGCCCTCATCTTTCCATAACACAGAATTACGACTTCGGTTCTATTTACAGTTTAGTTAAGCATTTTCCGACTTTTTGCCATCATTTTGCTCGAAAATGATTGACTTTAGCCTTTTTAGGAGAGTTTTTTCTTGATATTGTTCGTAAAATCCAACGCAAAAGTAAGAATTAATTTTTCTTCACATATATTAATACATACACATTAACAATGTTAATTAACATTATTAACATTCTTCCGTTAAGTGTATTTTTGACACTTTTTCCGCCTTGCCCATGGCCTTATATAGCTCAAAAAGAGGGGAACAACCTCGCGGCTGTTCCCACTCCTCGGCATGTGCATTTAATCAAAATTAGGTTTTCGTCGCAATGACATTTTTTTTATTGCGGGTTATACATCAGTAAAGTCTGTTGCTATATCTTATAGATGGACGGTATGTCATGCGCTGTAATGTGTCTTTGACTTATATTACCTCCGGAGGTGGCACTTTGTTCGCGACATTTACAATTTTTAATCATTATTCACCCCATAAAACTTATCAGTGAAATCTCCCGGCCACATGGGAGCTCAACGCCATGAGCGCACCACTTTCCTATGTACAGCCATAATATTGACTGAGGCCATGACCACACTGAGCACAAAACCTACCGTCAAGCCGACCCACGGAGAGCCGCCGTCGGCTCCAAGCCGCTCCAACGGCGTAATGTAATAGCCTCGCATTATCAATCCACTTACAGCCGCCAAAATGTAAGCTATCGCCGTTGCATAGATCACCGTGAGCATATAAGGCTTCTCCACCGAGCGGACCGTACAACCGAGCATCAACAAAGAATGGAGCTTATCGCGGTTCTTCTCCATAAGAAGCGACATCGAGAGAAGCAATATAAAGAAGGAGAGGAGCGTAATGACAGCGCCGATGGCCACTATGATGCCGGATACAATCTTCAGAAGATAGGCCGACTGGCTGCCGCTCTTGTCGCCGGCCACCTCCAGGCCGTTGGCTTCAAGGTAATCCTTGATAGCTACGTCGCCGGGACTGCTGACATCTACTATTAGACGCGACGGACCGTGTGTAGCGCCCTCGCCGAGCTCCCTATTGCTCCATTCCATGAACTGCTCCGGCACAAGTATGGTATTAAGCCTATCGGAAAGCCCAACTACCCTGCCACGGAAATCGCGCATCCTTCGTCCGTCTTCCGATGTAAGCGTAAGACGCAACGGTATGCCTGAAAGAATGTTTTCCGACAACTGTGGCAAACCGGCCGAACCCGCGAATCCAAAGTTATAGAGAGCAAGGTAGTCTTTGGAGATTATGATAGGCACTTCGCCGGTGCGCTCGTCGAAACGCCAGCCTGACGCCACACCGTCGACAAACCGGTCAGGAACAGACTCGAAGAAGAGCATGGTCGACATTTTCCTGCCCATCTCATCTCCAACGGATGCCCATATCCTATAATCGGCGGAAGTGAATGATCCCAATTCCCTCACCCACGGCTGCCGCTTGAGATCCTGCATCTCCGCGTCTGTAAACTCGGAGGCTCCCTTATCCCAGGCATTGGCACCCGACACGCGCTTATTGATCACCAACAGATCGTTGTTGACGAAGCTGTCTTCAGAATCCCATAAGGTTCGGGCATCGGTGTAGAATTGCAGGCCACCGATTATTATCAGCAGACCTATGAAATTGGAGAGTATGAATCCTGCTATGCGTGCGGCCGACGTATTCTTACGAAGAAGTCTGTTGATCAGTTTCATATTCAGAGTTTAAGTGAAATGCTTCTCTCCAGCAGGAGATGATTGCCCACGGAGGTGGTGATTATACCGGCCCCTTGTCGCGAGGCCTCCTCCGCAATCATTGAGGCGGCCTTGCGGTTGTTGTCCTCATCAAGATGACTCACCGGCTCATCGAGCAGAATGAAATCGAAAGGCTGACAAAGTGCGCGTATGATCCCTACCCTCTGTTGCTGACCGATCGACATTCTACCCACAGGGTAATCACGGCGCGAATCCACGCCCAATTCATGAAGCCACTCCTCTATACGCTCAAGGCTGACATGATTTGTGAGCGAATTTTTCAGCGTGATATTTTCAAGGGCGGTAAGCTCGGGAAAGAGGGCGAGCTCCTGGGGAAGATAGGCAAGGTTGCAGCGGCGCAGTTCCTGCCACCCGTTCATTGGGATCGTGGCGGCATCACGGTCGTTGAAGAAGAGCCGGCCTTCATAGTCGGTGCGTGAACCGTAAAGGTAAGCGCACATCGACGATTTACCGGCTCCGCTCGCCGCCTCCACTCTGTAATATTCTCCACGGCGGAAGGTGACGTCGCTACGCCAGACATCAGAAACAGGGATGCTCTCCGAGACAAAAACCCTCGGCAGCATCCCTGTCATTCTTATTGTTTCAATTTGCATGCAAAAAAGCTTGCGCAGCCCCGTTTACTGAAGTTTGGCAGAGGCTTCGCGGATACGGCGCATTGCCTCACGGATATTGTCGTCGGAGGTAGCGTAGCTCAGGCGCATGTAACCCGGTGCGCAGAAAGCGGCGCCGTCGACACATGCCACGTGAGCCTCCTCGAGAATATACATCACATAGTCGCCGCTGCTCTTGATCTCGCGGTCGCCATATTTCTTACCGATGAATGAGCTCACCTCGGGGAAGAGGTAGAAAGCGCCCTGCGGCTCATTGGTGATCCAGCCGGGAATCTCCTTGGCAAGACTCACGATAAGGTCGCGGCGGCGCTCAAAGGCCTTACGCATCTCCTCGATGCAATCCTGCGGACCGTCGTAGGCAGCCTCGGCTGCTTTCTGGGCGATGGAGGAGGCGCCGGAGGTGTACTGACCCTGAAGTTTTGACACAGCCTTGGCTACTGGAAGCGGACCTGCCATGAAGCCGATACGCCAGCCGGTCATGGCATAGGCTTTCGACACACCGTTGACGATGATGACGCGGTCGCGCACATTCTCAAACTCGCAGATGCTGTGAACTTCGTCAACAAAGTTGA
>CAZUNU010000209.1:0-3767 GCA_964622105.1 uncultured Sangeribacter sp.
CGGGGAAACCGGCTTCGATTACGTCAACGCCGAGCTCTTCGAGGGCTTTTGCCACCTCGATTTTCTCAACGGTATTCAACTGGCAACCGGGCACTTGCTCGCCGTCGCGCAGGGTGGTGTCAAAAATAAAAAGTCTGTCGCTCATAATCAATGTAGAAACTTAAGAAGGCGTCGGCCGGGTGCAGGATATGCGCGAAAGAAAGAGGGAATGTCAGTTATGGCTATTGCGGATGCATAGCAAATTCCATGCGGGTTGCCGAGCAAAATCCATGAGGATTACCGAGCCATTTACGTAAAGGATGCTTAACCCTCTTTCTTAGCCGGAGCCTATGAGGCACAAAGTTACAAATTTTTTGAAAATTATAAGTTGAAAAGGATCAAAAAAGCGCATAAATATTGTGGAATTGAAAAATAATGCTTAACTTTGCAGAACGGAAAAGAGGGTACGTAGCCCTCTCGACCGAAGGATCGGTCTGGTAGCTCAGCTGGATAGAGCAACAGCCTTCTAAGCTGTGGGTCTTGGGTTCGAATCCCAACCGGATCACTGTAAGGCCACAAAACCGACAAGGTTTTGTGGCCTTTAAACATCCCTCCACCTTTATCTTGATCCGTTATGCGCAGCGTCTCACTTATTGTTAAACATTTTGGCCCCTTAAAATCTGTGGAGATAGATTTTAACCGTTTCACTGTCTTCGTAGGCCCTCAAGGTTCAGGTAAAAGTACTGTTGCAAAGCTCTATTCCACCTTTTTGTGGATGGAAAAAAGGCTTGTACGGGGTTTGGATACCATAACCTATTTTGAGCAGTACTCCCGTTTCAGAAAAAAGCTGGCTGGATATCATCGTATTGAATCATATTTTTATGATGACACTGAGATAATATTCAAAGGAAGGAATTTTGTATTTAAATATAAGGAAGGTAAGCTCTCTATTTCTCCTGTAAATTCCGATAAGGAGGGAGTGGATGTGGTAAAGGTGATGTACGTGCCTTCAGAAAGAAATTATTTGAGTTCAATTGGCAACCTAAGTGCACTTAAATCACTTCCGGAATCGCTGTATACCTTTAAAGATGAGTACGACATGGCACGGCAGTATTTTTATGCCGGTCTTACTCTTCCAATAGAGAATGTAAGATTCGAATATGATCGCCTGAACAATATTTCCTGGATTGTTGGCAGCGATTATAAGGTGCGTCTCACAGATGCCTCCAGTGGATTTCAGGCTGTCACCCCACTGTTATTGGTGTCTAATTATCTTACCGATCTTGTGAGCAAAAGGAATAGGGAGGAGGGTAAGAGCCTGAGTGTAGAGGAACTGCAGCGTCTTCGTGAAGAGGTAAATAAAATTATCAATCATCCCGGTCTTTCGGATGAGGTGAGAGGAGCCGCTTTAGCAGGAATTTCGAGAAAGTTCAAGTATTCGGGTCTGGTGAATATTGTGGAGGAACCGGAAGAGAACCTTTTTCCCTCTTCCCAGAGAAGTGTGCTTTACTCGTTGCTATCGTGTGCCTTGAGAGAGGACGGCAACGAGTTGCTATTCACTACTCACAGTCCATATATGATTAACTTCCTTACATTGGCAATAAAGGCTGGCGAGGTGATTAAAAGGGGAGGAGATAGGGAGTTGATTGGAAAAATTGTCCCTGCAGATGCTCTGATAGATGGAAGAGATTTGTCAATTTATCAACTTGAAAGCGGTTTCGCGTCATTGCTGCCGACCTATAATGATCTGCCCAGTGATACCAATTATCTCAATACTTCTCTTTTCGAGACGAATCAAGCTTTTAGTGAATTGTTAGACATAGAGGATCAAATTTCATAAGATGAAGGTAGATTTCTTTATTCCTGCTTGTCAGACCCTCAATATTTCTGCTCCTGTTTTCGGACTTTCTGACCCACAGGATGGAGGTCCGGCCTATGTAGATCTTGTGAATAGTGACATATGGGTGGCTGAAGTAGATAATCGAAGTGACCAGCCATTGAATTTCACAGCGGTAGATAATTGTATTGACATATTCCGTGAGGATGGTCAAATGGATAATCGCTGTGATGGGATTCTCACTGGTGGGGATTATATTATTTTCGTGGAATTGAAGGATCAGCGCGGAGAATGGATACAGCATGCTGTTGAAAACCAACTCAAGACAACGATCCGGTATTTTAAAGAAAACTACGATATTGCCCGTTATAAAAAACGCTTTGCGTATGCATGCAACCGACGGCATCCTCAATTTCAATACTCCCATATGTCAATGATGGAGCAGTTCCGCCACGATACCGGCGTAAGGCTATGTATCGTAAATAAAATCGTAATAAAGTGATAATCAGGTCTATTTTGTGTGTGACTTATTGAAGCCGATCACCCTGCAATAAGGTGAGCACTGATAATTAAATACCTTTTCAAGTTGCTTTATCTTCTTGTTCTTCGATATACTTATACATGTGCTACTGTGTCTTGGTTTATTCAAATGCCATAACAAGAGAACTTATATTGTGAATTGTTGTATATGTAATACATTTACATTAACTTTACACTATAAAATAATATCGATATGGAGATAGCACTAAAGAAAAATCAGAGTTTCCGCCTCCCGGTAGAACTGATAGACCGGTTGAAGCAACTTGCAAAGCGTCAGAATCGTAGTCTTAACAACTATGTAGAGACAGTCCTTCTTGACGTGGCTTATCATGAACCCAATGCCGAGACACTCTCGGCCATGAAAGAGGCCGAGAGCGGAGCGTTGGATAACGTTCCTTCCCTTGACATGTCGTCCATAGAGGCTATGGAGAAATCGATGGGATTATGAAGAACCTTAAACCCACGTCGCAGTATAAGAAGGACTATAAGCGATTCCGTAATAATCCGGGTAAACTCAAAAAGCTTTTCGATATTCTGGAGTTGCTTCGTCAGGAAAAGCCGATTCCGGAAGAGAACCGACCCCACCCGCTTACAGGCAACTATGTAGGTCATCTGGAATGCCATATTGAAGGAGACTTCCTTCTGATATGGTTCGATCCACATAGCGACACTATCAGCCTTGTGCGTCTTGGCTCCCATTCCGAATTGTTTGGTTAAAATTGTAAAAATAGAATCTTTGGTGGCGCTTGATCGTGAAGAGGTGGTTAGGGATTGGATTAGTCGAATTGGCGTTTTGGCGGGGAGCGGGAGAATAGGGATGTGGTCAAGTACAGAAGGGGAAAGGAGATAAAAAACGTGGTCGATTCGTCTCACGACGGATCGGCCACTTGCGCTTTAATAATTGATTTTATCAGTTCCCTAATTTTTAATTTACACCTAATTATCCATTTATTACTTGTCGTTATTTTCAATATGTCAGTACTCCACAAACTGTAAGATAACTGTTGATGAGGTTACTGCCAAAAGCGAGAATCGAGGTCGGATACGCCAAATTGGGGTTTGGTCCGATTGGCGTATTTGAAAACCCTCAGATGATTTCGGGTTTTCAGTTTTCTGATTGCAAAATTATAAATGTCTCTAAAAAAGTACAAATTTTTTTCAAGAAAAAATTAGATAAATTTTTATTCAAACGTTTGAAATTTATGCAAACGTTTTAAAACTTGGATTTTCATGGAAATTCAAGGTCAAATTAAAGCAGTTTAGTCGGTTACCCTATATCCGGCGCCCATTTTCTTCTCAATTCATTATGCTTCATTACCCCGTTCTTTTGTTCACAGGTGCTCGGTGGACGCTATGTATAGCGTCCCAATGCTGTTTACTTAAGCGATTAAATAGCCTCTCTGTAGTTGTA
>CAZUNU010000210.1:0-2504 GCA_964622105.1 uncultured Sangeribacter sp.
GGAACGGTACAGGGCGGCTCTGCAACTGTATCGCACCACCGACTTGTCGGTGAGGGAGATCTGTGCGCAGACCGGTAACTCGGTCCGGGCTTTTCAGGCGTTTCTGCAAAGGAATCACCGCCCCCTCATGCTCGCCCGCCATGGCATCAAGGTCAGTCCTGAAGACGCGCCTTCTACAAAGGTGCGCAAGCAACGTGGACAATCACCCAAGACTCACGCCAAATATAAGGATGCAATATTGGCGTGCGACGATTCGGAATATATCGCTTGCACCATCTCCGAGATTGCCCGTATCTTCCACCTCTCCCCTACGGGTCTCAGCAACCAACTGAGAAGTCATTTCCCTGACATCCTCATCAGGCGCGAAAAGGAACGCCTGCGTCTGGGTATCAATGACAACCGCCACCGGGGCATGAAGCAGTCGAGCCGTGAGCAATATGCCGATGCGGTTGACCATCTCCGGAATTCTGACGATTCCATCCGGCAGACGGCTGAACTTTTCAGCCTCTCGTATCCTGCTCTGCGCGAGCATCTTCTGGCTTATCATAAGGAGCTTGTGGATAAACGTCTGCAAAGAAGGAAGCAAGCTGAAGGAAGCAAGGAGCGAGGACGCCTCACCGGAAACGGACAGCGTCATCTTCCCTCTGAGGAACAAATTGCAAAGTATGAGCACGCGGTGCAACTTTACCGCACCTCCGGAAAGACTCAGGAAGAAATCGCAAAGGCTACGGGAATATCTCTGGCCGGACTACGTAATTATCTGCGTGCCTGGAATCGCGATGTCATCGCTGAGCGCCAAGGGGCTACCGCGGTAAAGTATGCCGATGCCATCACTGAATTGAAAGAAGCCGTCGCCGGATTGAAGAAAGAGGGACTTTCCACGGCGCAGGTTGCCAGGAAATATGGCTTTCAACCGGATATATTCAGGGAATATCTATACGCACATCAACCGGAGTTAGCTGCCCGGCTCGGTATGTCCAGAATGCCGGATGGGAAATTGGTACGTGCGCGCAGCGCGGAAAAGTATGAGGAGGCCATACGTCTGTTTGCCTCTACGACTGAGAATCTGAAATCCATCGCCCGGCGCCTGGACCTACAATATAAATCGCTGAGCAGCTTCATCAAGCGCAACCGCCCCGATGCACTCGAAGCCCATCGCAAACTTCTCTCATCGGAAATTCTTGATGACTTTGCTCACCACGCCCCAGACGGTAAACTCATCGTCGGGGGTGATGCGGAATGATGGGAAATTCTCATTGCCGGGGCGAAGCCATATCTCGCCTTCGTATCTTCTCGATAAATCAATGTATTTCATGGTGAATTCTCCGTTGAGATAGGCCACCACAATATCATTCTGCTTCGGCTCCAGTGAACGGTCTATCACTATTATGTCGCCCTCATATATGCCTGCATCAATCATGGAAAAACCTATCACCTTAGCATAAAATGTGGCCGAAGGATGTGGAATCAGCTCTTTGTTGAAGTCAAGGCTCTTGTCCATATAATCTTGAGCCGGAGAGGGGAAGCCGGCTCTCACGCCGTCCTCGGCAAAAGGCAACGGCAACACTGTCTCGAAGCAACCGCTGAATATTTCAAGTTCTTTCATAAATGCAAATTTAATAAAAGTAAGCCGTAAGGGAGGAAGAAGAATTGTTAAAATCACCGGCGCGCTTGTAAAAATCGGGATTATGTAATAATTTTGGAATCAGTAACCTTTAAACCATGTGGGCACTCGTAGACTGCGACAACTTTTTTTGCTCCTGTGAGAGAGTATTCCGGCCCGATCTCAACGGGAAGCCGGTCGTTGTGCTGAGCAACAACGACGGATGTGTCGTGGCCCGCTCCAAGGAGGCAAAGAACTTAGGCATCCGCATGGGCATACCTTATTATCAGATGCTTGAGCAATTCCCCGACTCAGGCGTCACGGCCTTCTCCTCCAACTATAAGCTGTATGGCGATCTTTCGGCAAGGGTGATGTCGATCCTGCGTGAGGACGCCCCTACCATGTATCAGTATTCCATCGACGAGGCCTCGCTCGACCTTGAAGGCATGGATGAGTCGTGCCTGAAGGAATGGGGAGAGAACATTGCGAAGAAGATCAGGAAATGGACAGGCATACCGGTAAGCGTAGGCATAGCTCCCACAAAGACGCTGGCGAAAGTGGCCACAAGATTTGCCAAGAAATATGCGGGCTATAGGAAATGCTGCTTCATAGCCACTGAGAGCCAGCGTATCAAGGCCCTGAAACTGCTTTCGGCCTCCGACGTGTGGGGTATAGGCCGCAGGATAGCCAGGAGTCTGGAAACCTACGGGGTAAAGACCGCCTGGGATTTCACGCAGAAGCCGAGGAGCTGGGTCAAGAGCAAATATCATCTTCCGGCAGAGAGGACCTGGCTCGAGCTTAACGGTCAGAGCGTGATTGGCATAGATGAGATGGATGGGCGCACGAAGCAGAGCATCATGACGAGCCGCAGCTTCCCCGACATGCTCACCACAATAGAAGA
>CAZUNU010000210.1:2604-3767 GCA_964622105.1 uncultured Sangeribacter sp.
CAAGCTGAGCAGACAATGCTCGCGTCATTCATTGATACCATTTTTTCTCGTTCTTCACCATTTTAAAATTTGTTGATTGTCGGATCTCATAAAATGTGAGGTAATAAGATGTATCAGTTGGTGCTTAAAGTCATTCTCGGGATAAAAGGTGTCCTGTTCCATCAGGCTAAGATGGGTTGGCACTCGGAAATAACTGATAATCTTTAATTTATACAATACAGAAGACTCGGGGTCCATCAGCAGGTTGCGGTGATTAAAGCAATAGTTCCACTCCGCTATGCATTGCCAAGAGGCGTGGTGGAAACTCTCGGAGTAAAAGTACGCATTTTTTCTCACATTACCAAAGAAAATCAATTTTTTTGTAATTTTGGAATTGAATAGACTAACAATCAACACCAAGACAAATGAAAAAAGAAAGCATTCAACTATTCGAAGAGCGCCAAGTGCGCACAGTGTGGGATGAAGAGAAAGAAGAATGGTTTTTCTCGGTAGTCGATGCTGTAGCCGTACTTACAGATAGCGTCGATCCAAAGCAATATATCAAAAAAATGAAGGCACGCGATCCGGGACTTAAAGCGAACTGGGGTACAATTTGTACCCTACTTCCGCTAAAGAGCGCTGACGGCAAGAAGCAATATCATCACCCGCCAATGGAGTGGCAAAACCACCAAAGAATACAAGCATCATAAAGGACTGAAAAAAGAAAATCTCAGAGACAATATCACCAACATAGAGTTGGCGCTCAACACACTCGCTGAAGCATCTGCAACGGAGATATCCAAGGAGAAGTCTCCTAAAGGCTTCAATGCCAATGCCAGTGTCGCCCGGCAAGGTGGTGATGTAGCAAAAGCTGCCCGTGAGACTCTGGAAGCCCAATTGGGCAGAACTATAATTTCCTCAGCCAAAGCAGCCGACTACCTCCTCCCGCCCAATTCCGTAGAAGATGTAAAAGCTATCGCACCTCCAAGAATGACGACTCAACTCATTCAACATTATAAAGTAATGGAAGGCTTTAAATATAATAAATTACCTCTATCGGGTCCTAATCATAGATCCACAATAGAGGTAATTTATTTAATACTCCTACACCACTTACTCCGGAATCACAAGACAATGAAATAATACTCTACCAACCTGACTCAACGATTAAGCTTGAAGTTCGG
>CAZUNU010000211.1:0-3746 GCA_964622105.1 uncultured Sangeribacter sp.
GGAGATGAAAGACCATGTGCAGGGCCTGCTTGAAAAGCTCGGTCTGCCCTGGCATATACTGCGTCTGTGCGGCGGCGACATGTCGTTCACCTCGGCCATCACCTTCGACTTCGAGGTCTGGAGCGCCGCACAACAGCGCTGGCTCGAGGTGTCGTCGGTCTCCAACTTCGAGACTTACCAGGCCAACCGTCTGAAATGCCGCTACCGCGACAGCGACAAGAAGATTAAGCTATGCCATACGCTCAACGGCTCCGCTCTCGCCCTGCCCCGCATCGTGGCCGCACTGCTCGAAAACAATCAGACTCCCGAGGGCATCGTCATCCCGGAATGTCTGCGCAAATACACCGGATTCGACATAATCGACTGAACTTAGTCCGGCTGCCCTCAGAACCACATTATCCACATTAACCTCAAAAAAAACACCTCTGCCCATGTCTTCAGTCTATATAAGTAAAAATGAGAAGAAGATTCCCATTGACGACCCCACCGGAAAATGGTCTGAACTTTACCTTCTTCCCGAATGGGAGGAGGAATATTGCGATGTCTACACCGTGAAAAAACACGGCAAGTGGATAATGCTCAAGGCCCTCAAGAAGGAATATGCCGACAATCCGGAATATCAGGCCAAGCTCGAGAAAGAGTTTGACGTGCGCTACAATCTGCTCCACCCCAATCTCGTGATCGTCAACGATTTCGAGATTGTGCCCGGAGTGGGCAAGGCAATAATCACCGACGACATCTACGGCTATTCACTGCGCCGCCTCATCGATGAGAAACGCCTCACCCCCAAGATCGTACACCGCCTGCAGACCCAGCTTCTCGATGCTATGGAATATATCCAGGAGAACCATATCCAGCACATCCCCATCACTCCGGAATCGATCATATTCACCGAATACAACGAGAATCTGAAGCTCGTCAACGTCGGTTATGACCAGAGCGGAAGCCTTACCGAGCAAGACACGCGTGCCGACATACAGAGCTACGGCAAGGTGCTCAACGAAGTGCTCGACAATCTGCCGGCCACTCTTCCGAAGCTGCGCAAGATAGCCCGTAAATGTGAAGACAAGGAGCATGGCTACCGCACCGTGGCCGATCTCCAGCTCGCCATGGAGCGCCGCAGCTCCGCGCAGCTCTACATCCTCCTCTGTGTGTTCATCGTCCTGATGGCCGCGCTGCTTGTCTGGCTCTCTTTCATGTAAACCATCCCTTATGATCGAAATAAAGACCATCGAGCCTACAAAGGCCAATCTCAAGGAGTTCACCCAGTTTCAGATTGATCTCTACGACGGCAACCCCTACTTTGTGCCACCCCTCATCTCGGATGATGTCAACACCCTCTCCCCGGAGGTGAATCCGGCTTTCGACTTCTGCGAAGCCGTCTACTTCATGGCTTACCGCGGAGGCAGACCCGTAGGGCGAATAGCCGGCATAATCAACCGCCAGGTGAATGAGCATCACAAGACCCAGAACGCGCGTTTCGGATTCATCGACTTCATCGACGATCCGGAGGTGTCCGAAGCGCTCATGAAAGCCGTGGAAGACTGGGCGCGTGAGAAGGGCATGAAGAAAATAATCGGCCCTCTCAGCTTCACCGACCTCGACCATGAGGGCATGCTGGTGGAAGGCTTTCAGGAGCTCTCCACAATGGCCACCATCTACAACTACGCCTACTACCCCCAGCACCTCGAACGCCTTGGCTATAAGAAGGAGAGCGACTGGGTGGAATTCCTCATCGACGTGCCTGAGGCCATACCGGAGAAGATGAACCGCATAGCCGAACTGGTGAAGAAGAAATATGGAATCAAGGTGCTGAAATACGACAGCCGCAAGCGTATAAAGAGGGAATACGGCCGCGCCCTGTTTCATCTCATCAACGACTCCTACGACGGCCTATATGAATATTCCCACCTCACCGAGCGCCAGATAGAATATTACATCGACATCTATCTCGGCCTGCTCAATCTGGAGCTCGTCACCCTTATCGTCGACAAGGAAGGGCAGCTTATAGGCGTGGGCATCTCCATGCCCTCAATGAGCATAGCCCTGCAGAAAAGCAAAGGCAAGCTCCTCCCCACCGGCTGGTGGCATCTGCTCAAGGGACTGAAAGGGAAAAACGACCGTGTGGATCTGCTCCTTGTGGCCGTAAAACCGGAATATCAGAACAAAGGCGTCAACGCGCTCCTTTTCCAAGACCTCATCCCGTATTATCAGAAAAACGGCTACAAGTGGGCTGAATCAAACCCGGAGATGGAGACAAATGCAAAAGTGCAGAGCCAGTGGGAATATTTCAACTACCGCCAGCACCGCCGCCGCCGTTCATTCTATAAAAAACTCTGATGGACAACAACCGACCCGAAAAGACCGGCGCCGAGAAGGTGAATCCCTACGACGACCGGCGCGATAAAGGCACCCAGGTGGAGGAGATGTTTGACTCCATAGCCCCGGCCTACGACTTCATGAACACGGCGATGACCTTCGGGCTTCATCGCCGTTGGCGCAACATAGCCCTGCATGCCGCCCTAAAGGCTCTCCCGGCCTCACCCGGCAAGATACTGGATGTGGCAACCGGCACCGGCGACGTGGCTTTCAAGCTGCATAAACTTTGCCCCCGGGCCATGATCACGGGCATCGACCTCTCAGCCGGCATGCTTGAGGTGGCTCGCCAAAAACTCGGCAGCCTCCCCGCCTCCGAACGCCCCCTCATAGCCTTCGGGAAGGCCGACTGCCTCGACCTCCCCTATCACGACGGCGATTTCGACCTCATCACCGTGGCCTACGGCGTGCGCAACTTCGAGAACCTCCTTCAGGGTCTGCGCGAGATGCGCCGTGTGCTGAAGCAGGGAGGCGTGCTGTGCATAATCGAGCTTTCCTGTCCTGAAGGGCGCCTCACAGGATTAGGCTACCGCATCTATTCCCGCAGGCTCATTCCGGCCGTAGGGCGGCTTGTAAGCGGCGACAGCCGGGCCTACACCTATCTCCCCGAGAGCATCGCCGCCGCCCCGCAACGCGAAGCCATGGCCGCGGTGCTCCGCGAAGCCGGCTTCACTGCCGTCACCTATCGCTCCCTCACCTTCGGCGCCGTCACCTATTATCTCGCAAAATGAACAGAAAAGACTTTGAAATAATGGCTCCCGCCAGAAAAGACTTTGAAATAATGGCTCCCGTAGGGAGTTACGAATCGTTGGCTGCCGCCATCGCCGCCGGCACCGATGCCGTCTACTTCGGCATCGAAGGCCTCAACATGCGCTCACGCTCCAGCGCCAACTTCACCACCGACGACATGCGCCGCATCGTAGAGATCTGCGACGCCGCGAATGTCAAGACCTACCTCACCGTCAACACCATCGTCTACGACAACGATATACTCCTCCTCCATAAGATAATAGACTCTGCCAAAGCCGCCGGCGTGTCGGCCATTATCGCCTCCGACATCGCCGCCATCCTCTATGCCCGCAGCATCGGCCAGGAGGTGCACATCTCCACGCAGGTCAACATCACCAACATCGAGGCCGTGCGCTTCTATGCCCAATGGGCCGACGTGATGGTGCTCGCCCGTGAGCTAAACCTCGATCAGGTGAAGGCCATCCATGAAGCCATCGAGGCCGAAGACCTCAAAGGCCCGAACGGCGCACCCATTCGCCTGGAGATGTTCTGCCACGGCGCCCTCTGCATGGCCGTGAGCGGCAAATGCTACATGAGCCTCCACGAGATGAACTCCAGCGCCAACCGTGGCGCCTGCAACC
>CAZUNU010000212.1:0-3722 GCA_964622105.1 uncultured Sangeribacter sp.
TCCCGAAGGCTGATGTTAAGATGACTCTCGCCGAGTATCTTTCAGACAAGGGTAAAAAACAGCTCCACATCGCCGAGACTGAGAAATATGCTCATGTCACATTCTTCTTCAACGGCGGTCGCGAGGCTCCGTTTGAGGGTGAAGACCGTATCCTGGTCGCTTCCCCGAAGGTGGCTACCTACGATCTCCAGCCCGAGATGAGCGCTCCCGAGGTTACGGAAAAGCTTGTGGAGGCAATTGATTCCGAGAAATACGACTTCATCGTGGTGAACTTCGCTAACGGCGATATGGTAGGCCATACCGGTGTGTATGAGGCTATCCAGAAAGCTGTGGCCACACTTGACAAATGTGTGGAGAAGGTTGTGGAGGCTGCAAAGGCTCACGGTTATGGCACAATCATCATTGCTGACCACGGTAATGCAGACCATGCTATCAATGAAGACGGCACTCCCAACACTGCCCACTCACTCAACCCCGTGCCTTTCATCTATATTGGCGACAAAAATGCCAAGGTGAAGGATGGTCGTCTCGCCGATGTGGCTCCCTCTCTGCTCCATATCATGGGTCTTCCCCAGCCGAAGGAGATGACAGGCGAAAACCTCATCGGCTAATACTCTCCACATGAGATTAAAGGACTTTCTATATAATAAGGCGGCGGTCTCTCTTATGGGACTCGCCGCCCTGTGTTTCTCTACACAAGCAAGTGCTGACAAACTCGTTATACTGCACACCAACGATACCCACTCCGCCATTATGCCTGACAAGGATGGACGCGGAGGAGTGCTCCAGCGTAAGGCTGTGATCGACTCTGTGCGCAAGGCAGAGAAGAATGTGATATTGGTCGATGCAGGTGACATGGTGCAGGGTTCGCTATATTTCAAGTATTTCCGTGGCGATGTGGAATATCCTCTTTTCAACATGACAGGCTATGATATCCGTATCCTCGGTAATCATGAGTTTGACAACGGAATGGAGGATCTTGCTCAGAAATATAAGGATGTGAAGGCTGACAGGCTCTCGGCTAATTACGATTTCTCCGGCACGGCGCTTGATGGCGTTTTCAAACCTTACGTAATAAAGAAAGTAGGGGGTAAGAAGATTGGTTTCTTCGGAATCAATATTGATCCCGAGAGCCTTATCTCGGCCAAGAATATCGACGTGAAATTCAAAGAGGTGATACCCGTGGCCAATGAAGTGGCCGCCTATCTGAAGCACAATCAGAAATGTGATCTTGTTGTGGCCGTCACTCATATAGGTTACGAAAAAGAAAACGACAAGACCACTGACGTTGATATGATAGGTGCGAGCAGTGATATCGACCTGGTCATAGGAGCCCATTCTCATACTACGATTGATCCGGAGCATCCGGAAAAGTACCCTTCCATCATTCCCAACGCCGAGGGACGCAACGTGAGAGTAGGGCAGACCGGTAAATATGGCCGCTATATCGGAAAGATGACCATCGACCTTGACCGTATCGGTAAGGGTAAGACAGTTAATGGTGAGGATATAGCTTACGAGCTGATACCTGTGACTGACCGGTTCCCTGCTGAGCAACTCGACATCAAGATGATCGCTCACATAGAGCCTTACCGTCTGGCTGTTGACTCAGCTGAGAATCGTGTGATCGGTTTGTCGCGTTATGATCTGAGTAGCAGTGCCAGAACCGGAGGTTTCGCTAATCTCACCGCCGACATCACCCATGAATATCTGAATCACAAGGCAGATTCCCTGCGGGCTGCCGGAATGGATATAGGCCGGGTGGATATGTCGCTGATGAATGTGGGTGGCATTCGTCAGGATATGCCGGCCGGCAACATCACCGAAGGACAGATTCTTTCCACTTATCCCTTCTCCAATCATTTTGTGCTCATAGAGCTGAAGGGGGCTTACATAATCGAGACCCTGAGAGTGGCCGCACGCAAGGGTGGTGAAGGAATCAGTGGCAATGTAAGGGTTGTAACCGACAAAGACCGTAATCTTATCCGGGTAATTGTAGACGGCGAGGAGATGGATCCCGAGAAGACATACCTTTTCGGCACTATCAACTATGCCGCCGAGGGTAACGACGATATGCGAAGCCTGGCCAATCATCGTCTGATCTGGACAGATGAAGTTGAGGTGGCGGCTCCGCTGCTCCGTTGGTATGAGCATCAGCGCGAGTTAGGTCTCCCTGTGGCCCCTGATTTGAATCCACGTTTCGTCGTGGACGTAAACAAGGAGCTGTGAAACCGGTTGGCGTCATTGTAACTGTAATTTTGCTGTTGTCGCTCTCTTGCGGGAGAGTGACAGGGCAGGATAATGACAATGCCGCAGACTCAACACAGAAAATCGAGTTGGAGAATGAGCCAGCTGCCGATCTCACCGAATATGCACTACATATGGCCGATTCACTTCTCTCGGAGATGACTCCGGAGGAGCGGATCGGCCAATGCTTTATGCCTACCATCTATGCGCGTTCAGACCGGGCATCACTCAGGAAACTCGAGTATTATATTGATAGCCTGAAAGTAGGGGGTATCGTGTTGCTAAAAGGTGACCTTCAGGGAGCCTCTGAGATGGCGTCGCTTTGCATGAAGGCGAAGATCCCGCTGTTTACGGCTATAGATGCCGAATGGGGATTGGGTATGCGGTTGAAGGATGCTCCTGATTTTCCAAGAAACGGTAATATAAGCACTACGGCAGATGAGCGTCTCCTTTTCGATTACGGAAGGGAGGTGGCCCGTGAGAGCCGACGCGTAGGTATCAATATGATCCTTGGTCCGGTGGTTGACGTAGTAGGGGAGAAGGAAAGCTTTATCGGCAGTCGTAGTTTCGGAGCCGACCCTGCGAGGGTTGCCGATCTCGGTGTCGCCTATGCCCGAGGCGTGGAATCCGGGGGGGTGATCAGTGTGGCAAAGCACTTTCCGGGTCACGGAAGTCCGGCCGGCGACAGCCACAGGTCATTGCCGGTGATAAAGCGGTCGTTTCATCAGCTCGATAGCGTGGATCTTTATCCATTCCGCGAATATATAGGAGCCGGGTTAAGCGGCATAATGGTGGGTCATCTTGCAGTTCCGGCCATTGATCCCTCCTCGCTTCCGGCCGCTGTGTCGCCTGTAGTGATAAAGCAGCTGCTAAGGGAAGATCTGAGCTTCGACGGGCTTATAGTGACAGACGCCCTCAATATGGGTGGCGCCACGGGGTATGGGGCCAAAGATGCACTCAAGGCCGGGGCCGATATAGTGATCGGAGTTGCCGACACGCCTCTTGAGATAAACCTTACCAAAGGCGCCTTAATGAGCGGCGAGTTACGGCAAGATGAAGTCGACGACCGCTGCAGGCGCATTCTTTTCCATAAGGCTCTCCTTGATCTTGGCAACACACCCTCACCCATGCAGAACCGGCTCATTGAGGATGTCAACGGCAAATCAGATGAGATAAAAGCCCGCATGAACCGAGCTGAATAAGATCAACTATATTCCTAATTTGAGCCACATCGAACAAGACTGTATTCCCTGAATATTCTACGCCGAGGAAGCCCGTATTCCTTAAAGCAGCCACACTGAATAAGCCTGTTATTTTGGATTTTGGCAAATTTTTATTAATTTTGTGGCCGAATTGGGAGATCTGTGCATATTTCCCTACTAAATTGATAAGAAACATACAAGATAAAAGATTTAAAGCATATGATGAACGCTCAAGACATCAAGAACGGCACCTGCATCCGCATGGACGGCCGT
>CAZUNU010000213.1:0-3699 GCA_964622105.1 uncultured Sangeribacter sp.
ATTCGTGCTCCTGTTCTGGGCACAAAATCAGCGAGTTAAGATTGTGATAATCACAAACTTGTCTCGCTGATTTTAATTTTAACGTGCATATTACGTGCAAAAAGGTATATTAGAAAATTCAAACGAAGATTTATTGTTATGGATAAAATAGCAATAGCAATTAAAACAAGCCCACAAAATACAATCTCTAGTTGCATAGCGGAGAACAAGCGACATCTTATACACCATTTGACTATAGTCGGACCCTACCAATCCGAATATGATAATAATACAATTCGGAAAATGTGTAACTCCATAAATGATGATGGAATACGATCTGGAGGGCAATTGGAAATATTGGACTTAGTAAATGCTGAGATTATGGCTAACTACAAATGTAATGTTGGTTCTTTTTGGTCCTCCAATTCGTTACACGACTGTCTTACCTTACGAGAGATTTAATTTGGTAACTCACTCACAAGTATATCTGGTCGAGATTTAGATGGGTGTGTCTCTCTTCAAAAAATTGAGATTATAGATAATCCCATCTATAAATCTATTAATGGGGTGTTATATCAATATGCTGACAATCGGGACTGGACAATATCAAAAAGAACCCCATTCCGAGAAGGGGAATGGATACTAATAAAGGTACCGGCAGCCATTCAGGATCCATCTCTCATTATGCTTGAGAAGGTAAATCGGATTGATGCTGGTGCATTCAAAGACACCTCTCTAAAATCTTTAGTCATGCCGTCAATTCCACCTACTTGTGATTTAGGTGCATTCAGTGAGGAGGATATTTCCAAAATTACTCTATTCGTCCCCGAAAAATCTTTCAATAGCTATTGGTGCCATCCAATGTGGGGACAGTTTAATATTCAAATAAGGAAAGACTGATTAGATGGATTAGCTTATAATCCTATATGAGGATTGATAAGCATACTGAACCTCTCTTATAAAATGTAATCTGTTACAATTAGAAATCATATGAATGTTATTTTCATGGATAGCAGGTTTGTTAAACCTGAAAATTGGCAATATCTGACTGATGTACTCAAAATTAAGGAAATTTTTAGTTTTGATGCCTCAAATGAACTGATGACCAAATTAGAACCTTTAAGATCTAGAGGCTTATTTATTTCATATCAGGGGAACATGAGTGAGGATGAATTCTCAAAAAAAATTACTTTCAGAATTGCAAATCTAATCAAATCTTCAGTTCCTACTAGTTTCAGTGAGTTGCCCGAAGATTTGTCAGAAAGGTATCCCTTTTGCAGTGCTTCAAAGAAATTTGCACCTATTGGGAACTTAATAAAGACACAGGATAATAATTTTCTTATATTAGGTAAGATAGAATGGATATCTTATGGTGAGGCCATATTTATGAAGCGTGTTTCTCAGTATAGAGATATGGCATCAGATATTGTTAATTTTGCTCTTAATATACTTAAAAAACAACTAAATACCGATGTTTATCGAGATCGAATTTGCTCTTATATGATAGATTCAATCTCAGGAAAAGAATATCTCTTAACGCGGAACAGATGGAGAAAACCTAAAAAGAGGCTGATCCCTGTTATAAATACCTTATTAAAGCAATCATATCCCCAAATTTTTCCATCCCAAAACAAAGGAGGTAAAATTGTAGCTACCTCTTTTTATAATCTTGAGACACTCGAAACATATAAAGTGAAATGGAGAGAGTATTTAGACGAGCTTAAAAGGGAAGAAACGATGGAGATACAATCATGGGAAGATGAGCAACGTGCACGAGAGGACGCAGAAGAAGAACGTAGAATGATTGATGATTTTTGGGAAGAACTTGGTGAGAACAGATGGAATATTGATTAAGCAAGACATTATGATGGAGGATAATCATTTGTTCCATAAATGTATATACTTTTGAATGAATAACTTTATCTGTACACATTTATTGAGTAAATTTCAAGAATAGCAAACAATATAAATTATAAAAAAATAAGATTATGGGATTTTTTAGCAATATGGGATCTATCAGAAAGATCTACAAATATTTGGAATCAATTGAGGCGGACATGATTAATATCGAGAAATGCAATCAAGGAATTCTGAACCCAGTGATGTTGGTTCCGGCCTTCTCCAGTATTAACAGTAATCTTATCCAACTTGCGGAAATCGTTGATAACAGCGGTCCAACAGTGCAACATGCGGATTTCGAATTTTGTGGACGTAAGCTACCTATTCGTGTACACATGCTGAATATAGCCCAATGGGTTAGAGTGCAGATAGAAGATTATTAAATATCTATCAATTAGACTATTCGAATATTTTAATTCATTCTAATTTGACCATCTATGTCAAGATTTGTTCATACTTTTTTTATTTCTATTTTTGTTGTCTTATTTTGCACAGCAAGCTATGCAGAAGTACTTAATCCTACATGGAAATCAAGTATAAAAATCATGAGTGATAAAAATGGAAATCAATTAGATTCCATCCAGATTTTAAAGTTAGGAGATAGTGCCAAGCAAAAGACTACAAGCATTTCCAAGAATCTCCCACTAAATCTCTCACGTCACTTAGACCTTACCTCAATTGAAACAAATAATAATAGCCATACATTTAATTTCGTTTTAAAAGATGGTTTTCATAGTCTTTTAGTAAAAATAGATGAGAGTCTCTCTTGTATCTATGTAGAAAATTTAGTAAAATTCATTTATGATGAATTGGAAAATAATATGGATGCATATTTCGTTGCCGCATATTATCTTCAGAAAGGTGAACCTGTCATAATCAATCTACAACTCCAAGAATTAGATGGTTTGAATTTAACAGTTTTACTCACGCCTGATGGTAGAATTGTAAATCCCTTTGATCCTAGTGCTCCCGTATTCCCATTTGTTGCGAATCCTTAGTTCTCAATAATAAGGTTAACTGAAGGTACGCATTTAAGAATCTGGAATTGTATCTAGCGTGATTTTTAATCCATGTCAATGCTGTGTCAAGGGGTATTTTGTCTCCGTTTGATATTATTTCAAAAGTGTGTGAGATAGTGTACAGAGTGCTTTGTAAGGGATGATTGGCTGATTTTTGGAAGAGGATGAACGATTGAAAGACTGTTGGGGCTGATGTGGCTATATTATGTGATGCCGTTTAGGAGATGGAATACGAGCATGCAGAGTATAGAGCAGATGAGGATGCGGTAAAGCCATTGGAGACTGTCATTCTTAAATGACTTGATAAGGGTCTTGAGGTCGATGGAGCTTTGGCTCTCGTTGTTACCGTTCTTATCGTGACGGTTGATTGTCAGGAGTGAGTAATGGCTACCGAGTCGAGCCTCAATGGATTTCAGACGCGTTTCCAGTGATTTCTGATATGACGAGAAGGTATCGGCTGAAAGAAACTTCTGCTCGGAGGATTTTCGGAAGCTCTCGAACTCCTGTCTGGCAACAAACCATGTAGGTAGCTGCTCATAATGGGTTAGGATTGCTTCATCACATACTCGCTTGACGGCTAAAAGCAGGTGTTCGGCACTAATTCTTTTCTGTTGAGGCTCGGAGGATTGTTGGGGAATACACTGCGATGCTTTGAGCACTTCGATTTCCTTCTGCTGTCCGGCGACAGTTGATTTGAGGTCGGAGATTGCTGAGTTTTGTGATTTAATATCTGCTTGGAGCGAGGCGATTATGCGCTGATAGTATTCATCTTTGGATGCCATAAGATTTACATTTTGAATTT
>CAZUNU010000214.1:0-3597 GCA_964622105.1 uncultured Sangeribacter sp.
GTCCACGCATTGTAAGAGCTACAGCCTTGATAAAATCACGTTCACCATTGTATGGAGGGAGATTGTCGATATTCTCAAGAATTAGGTTAGCCCAGTTCACTATGATATATGCATAGTTCCACATGAGAGATGGACCCCACCCCTTGGCCCGGTTCACTTGATTCCAGGTGATATAAGTGTTACCCGTACCACTTCCATTGTAGAGATTATAGAGCAGGTTGCAACCGAATACCTCGCCATAGAAACGGCTTATGAAAGCCTCACCGTTGTTATCTTTATTGATTGTATTACCGGAATACTGGTGGTACATAGCCTGACAAAGACCTGTCTTAGCTGCCCTGGCCCCCTCTATAGTGGTGGCGATATCAGCTGCACTAGTAGATGTGATAGGCTCCAGATCAAGATAGTCATCGCTGCAGGAAGTGGTTGTGCAGATTGCTCCTGCCATAAGTACCGATCCTGCGATTGCTTTTATATATTTCTTTATTTTCATTTTGATAGTCCTTATGCTGAATGTTAGAAACGTGCTGTAAGGTTGAAAGTATATGTACGTGCAGGCACATAGTAGCTTCCCTGACCACCAGAATAGTTGTAGTTAGGAACGATACCGTCGCGGGCTGTCACGGTAAAGAGGTTCTCAGCGAGGAAGCTGAGGTTCAGACCCTGAAGTTTCAGCGTGTTTACCCATTTCTTGGGGAAGTCGTAGCTTACAGAGATATTCTTCATCTGAAGATAGCTTGCAGTAGTAAGCCAGCGTGAAGAAGTGGTATTATTATGAGCTGAATAATAAGAGTTGATCTCAGGGTTTATATCCTTACGGATACGCTGTTTTGGATTGTCCATATCAAGACCGGCGGGAGCTGAGGTCCATGAATTGAGGATATCCTTATGGTAATTAGATGTTTTGGAAGAACCGGAGCTCATCAGAGATGCATACATGCTATCGTAGAGCTTACCACCAATGCTATATGTGAAGAGCATACCGAAGTTGATTCCTTTCCATCTGAGAGTGGTGCCGAATGAACCGAACATTGTGGGCAAAGAAGTACCATGAAGCTGACGGGAAGCATAAGACTCATCAGTGGTGTAGTAGCGGTCGCCAATCTTCACAAGCTCGCCATTATCTTCAGCCGCCTTAAGATTGTTGTCCCATGTTGTCTGGCTGAACTCATATTTACCAGTCTCTGCATTGAGCTGTTCGAATGTGTGGCTATCGGGATTAATCTCGTAGAGGGAACGGCCGGTTGCCATATCCACACCTGCCCATGTATACATGTAATGCTCATAACGGGTCTTACCTTCAAGCAGGGCAGTGGTGGTATACCATTGGTTACCTGTTGCCGGCAGCTTTACAAGTTTGTTCTTGATGAGAGAAGCATCGGCACTGATATTCCATTTGAGATCTCTTGTGCTGATGACATCGCCATTGACACCTATTTCCCAACCTACGTTGCGCATGGTGCCGATATTCTGGGTTATGGTCCAATTAGAGCCTGTCCATTGTCCACCAGCGGAGGTAGGCATAGTCACATTGTACAAAAGATCAGCATTATTCTTTACAAAGAAACCCAGAGTGAAATTAAGACGATTGTCAAGTAGAGTTCCCTCCAGAGCGAGGTCAAGAGTGCTGACACTTTCCCATTTTGCTTCGTCATTACCAAGCTGAGTCGGATACATTACCAGCTGGCCATCCACACGTGCAGAACGCTGTCCATAGAGCGACCAGTATTCATAGGAACCGGCTGCGGCATCAGAACCGGCTGTTCCATAAGATGCACGGAACTTAAGATAATTAATCCAGTCAACATCCTGGAGGAATTTCTCCTTTGAAAGAATCCAGCTTGCGCCTACACTCCAGAATGTACCCCATCTTGATTTCTTCGAGAAACGTGATGTGCCATCACGACGGAGGGATGCCTCAGCGAAGTATTTCTGATCGAAGTTGTAACGTGCACGTCCAAGATAAGATTCTGTGCGACGTTGGATATGATAAGCGCTGAACGACTCGTTCTCTGCAAAGTTGGTGAGTTCGAGAGCACCATCCCAGAATACCATTCCTTGAGCTTGCTGACTGTTGTACTTGTAGTCATAAGAATAATTTTCATGGCTCAAGAGAACGTCGACATGGTGGTTACCATAGTCGTGATCCCATGTAAGTGCTTGTGAGAAGTTGTGTGTGCCTCCGGTGTAATCGTATATCTTGAGACGGCCTGTTCCTTGAGCCGAACCGATATAGGGACTATCGAAGCCCTTATTATCTTGCTTATAACGTAAGATATCACCTTTCAGCGTGAACTCGAATCCATAAGGAAGAATAGCTGTAGCGTAAGCTGAGCCATTAGCAGACAGACGAGTATCCTGACTCTTCTCTGCACGCATCAGGTAACCGATATTACTGCTGTAGACCGTGTAGCCCGATGACTGATTCCATACAGGATCACCTTCAAGATCGCGGAGAATTTCGCCAGTCTTCGGATCATGATCATAGTAAGGAAGAACAGGTGCGCGATATGTGTATTGGAAGGGATTGCTGGTTGCTGCAAGATTATCTGAGTCTGCCTTGCTATCCGTAGAAGTCTTCCACGATACGCTGGCATTGATACCGAAGCGGAAATACTTTGTAGGATTGGCATTGAAATTGAAACGAGTTGTAAGGCGCTCGTAATCAGTATTAATAAGATAACCTTGAGATTTTAAATAACCTACTGATGCATAGATGTTGTATTTATCTGAAGCACCTGCTGCGCTGATGTTATATTCCTGACGATAACCATGCTGAGAGAGAATATCCCACCAGTTCAAATCTGTATAACCGGGAAGAGGATTCAAAACAACCTTACCCTCGGAATTGAAGATCTGATTGGGTTTAACATCTCCGTAGATGTTCCATGCCTGTGCATCATCATAGAAATTGTTGATAGCATTGGAAAGAGCTTCGGCATAGCTAACTGTAGCGTCTGGAATGGAGAATTGGCCTTTTGCCTGAGATAGAAGCATAGTCTCCATCCACTTGTTTGAACCCATGGTTTCATAGAACGGCAAACCACGTTCATATATACCCTGACTAATCTTGAGAGTTACATCAAGCTTACCTTTCCCTTTTGCCTTGCGGGTAGTGATAAGCACAACACCATTTGCTCCTTTCGAACCATAAAGAGCACAAGAAGCAGCATCCTTAAGTACGGAGATCGACTCTATGTCATCAGGATTGATGTCGGAAATAGAACCGTTGTAGATACTGCCATCAACTACATAAATAGGAGCATTGGTACCGTTCACAGTGTTGATACCGCGGATAAGGATTGAGGGAGATCCACCGGGACCTGCCATGGTGCTCGAAGATATACGTACACCGGGTGCGTTGCCTTCGAGTGCTGTAAGCGCGTTATTGACAGGACGGTTCTCGATCTCCTTTGCGCCTACCACTGCCACAGAACCGGTAAGTGATTCCTTGGTAGCTGTACCGTAGGCCACAACCACAACGTCGTCAAGGTTCTGCGCTGTGCTGGTCAAAGGCACGATCATGTTGTCTTTCAGAGTTGCAACGCCTGTGGTGTAGCCCACATAGCTCACTCTGATCTGTTTTACGTTGGCCGG
>CAZUNU010000215.1:0-3563 GCA_964622105.1 uncultured Sangeribacter sp.
TTACAAATTTATCAAATCTTTCTTCAAAATCACCACGGTATCTCGTACCTGCAAGGGGTTTTTCGCACCATCCAATAATAAAAACCGGCAAATAAGGTCTGATGCCTGCTTTCCTCTCGCCCCTCCCGCTCGGCAATAACAACATTATGTCCCTGTTTCCAGGACTCAATCATATCAATTACCAATTCAGTGGGTTCCTGTAAATCAGCAGCCTTAACAACCGCACAATCGCCGGTGCACTCAGCCAATCCACATAATATAGCCGCATGAGAACCGAAGTTCCTCGATAAGCTAATTGCCTTCACACGGCTGTCCTCTGCTGCAATCCGCTTTATCATCTCATAACTATTGTCCATAGAACCGTCATTTATCATAACAATTTCCCAGTCCACGTCTTCATGGCAATACAATTTTTCGACTATATCGCGGTACAAAGGTTCTATATTATCCTGATTATAATAAATTGGAATGATTAAGGATACTTTTGATTTCATTGACTTAATTCGCCTCTGTCATATAAATCATATCTTGAATTTTTCTTTATTCCAGTTGCCTTTCATCATAATATATGTTTCATACCTTCTTGTCAAGAAATATTGGGGAGAATAAACGTGGCAGCCCAGGAATTTCAGCGTCCCTCCCTCTGATATGTAGAGGTGAACCCCTTTCTACTGTATCATCTGCCTTTGGACATTCTGCAGAAGCTCCGTCATCGTTCCCTCTGTAATCTGACTGATCGTCTCGTCCACTGCGAGTTCCCCATCAATCACCACCTGATACTGCCGCGCAGACAGGCTGCTCTTATCTCTGAGATAAACTGTGGGAAAGTTCACCCCTTGCTCTTTGTATCCCTGCCGAATGCCCTGAATCATCTCGACATATGAATTGTTTTCAGCAAATACAGATATGATATCTGTTCCGAATAATAATTCAATCTTTGCTGCTTCATACATTATTTTCATCCTCCCACATCTCCCGATGTGCTTTAATATGATACTTAATGGTGAAATATACTTTCTTCCATCAAACATCCCAAATATTTAAGTACTGCATGTATTGTCAATTTCCCTTTTGGCGGATGTCTCCGGATCATTCGATACACTTCAACAGACTATCCGGTCTCTTGTGGGAAAGCAGTACAACCGTCTCGACTGTGTTTTCATTGAGCAACCGAATTTCCTTACCAACCTCACCATCATAATACACTGGAAAGTTAAAGTTTATCTGCTTCAGCATGCGTCCATTATCCATCTTTTCCGGATAAATTTCAACGCTTTCTATAAAGTCTCTCAAAAATTCCTTCTTTTCAAGGTCCGTCAGCCGGTAATACAGCTTGTCAAAATTCGCCAGGATTTTGTATAGCTGCTTTGCCGTGATCTGCTTCTCATAGGCTCCACCTATCTGGCTATCAATGTCCTCAATCGTATCCTCCAGTTCAGATACCTTATCATACAGATTATCCAGCCTGTCCTGCATATCCTGATATTTGCGGTCATAATGCTTATCGGACACATCCAGCTTATCCAACATATCCGTCAGCTTCGTCTTCGCCCCAAGCACTTGCCGCAGCTGTTTCTTAAGCTGCTCCCGCTCAGCCTCCAGCGTGCTCACATCCACTTTCTCTGACATCTTCCGCAGGACAAATTCTTTCCACTGTTCATTCGCCGCCATATCCAGGATGACACTCTCCACTTCCCGGTTAAATTCATTCTGGTTGATTGACGGCTTGAAATCACAGAAATGTTCCTCATCAATTTTCTTCCTGTGCTGGCACCGGTAATAAAAATCATCCTTGTATTCGCCGGTCTTCTTATTCTTCCGCCGCCGGACAGTCCCGGCAAGCCCCTTCCCGCAGACCGGGCAGATGATCAGTCCCGACAGAAGATGCTCATGGTCCAGACTGTGCGTCTTATTCCACTTGACACCCGTTTCCTTCCGTCTCTCCTGTGCCGCCGCCCACAGTTCTTCATCAATAATCGCCTCATGTTTCCCGTCCGTAACCATGTAATCCTCCACCTGAACCCGGTGGTATTCATCCCTGCTCCCTTTCACCCGTTCCGTAGTGCTTTTTCCATAAGTGATTTTCCCGATATATACTGGATTGTCCAGCACCCGCATGATAAGCCCCCGCGCAAAATAATTCAGCTCAAACTCCCGGTTTTTCTGCTTTGCATATCCCCTCTGGTTCAGGTAACTGCAGATGGAATCCGCTCCCATGCCTTCGTGGACAAACTTCTCATAGATGATCTTTACAACCGCCGCTTCCTCAGGCTCCACTACCAGAGTGCTTGTCTTAGAATCCAGTCTGTACCCGAAGGGAGCCAGCCCGCCGTTCCATTTCCCTTCCCTCGCTTTCTGTTTCCGGCCTTCCATCGTCTGCACCAGGATATTCTCCCGCTCAATCTCCGCCACTGCGGACAGAACGGTTATGGTCAGCTTGCCGGAATCCTTTGATGAATCTATGCCGTCCTCCACACAGATCAGGTTCACGCCGAAATCCTGTATGTACTGCAGGGAATTCAGCACATCAGCCGCATTCCTCCCAAACCTTGACAGCTTAAACACCAGTACATAATCCACCCCGTCCCTGTCATCCGCAATGTCCCGGAGCATTTGGGAGAATTCCGGGCGGCCGGTGATATTCTTCCCTGATTTCCCCGCGTCACAGTATTCCCGGACAATATCCATCTTCTGAAATTCCGCAAACTTTGTCAGCCGGTCCTTCTGGGCTTCCAGGCTGTACCCATCCACCTGCATCGCCGTAGAAACTCTCATGTAGATATAACACTTCTTCCTTTTCATCACGAATCCCCCTGCTCTTTCATCTCCACATCCGCATCCAGCATCTTATAGTGCTTCAGCGCATCTATGATGAATCCTTCCTTATCTTTCGGACAAGTCGGAACTCTTGCGTCCGTTTTCTTTGACACATTGTAGTTCTTCCCCAGATCCAGCCCGTATTTTCTCTTCACCTGGGCAATATATAAGGAAGAAACCTTTGCGCCAAACTTCTCTGAAACATATTTACGGATCTGTGCATATGTCGCTTTTGCCTCCGATGCCGTCAGCTCCAGATCCCCGCAATCCAGAGTGAACATTACCTGCTCGTCCGGCGCTTTATCCTCTGTCACTTCTTCCTCCCCATAAAACACCGGGAACCGGAAGGCAATGCTTTTTATAATCTTCCCGTCTGGATGCTCCGGATAGACATCAATTCTTTCAATAAAGAGCCGGTACATCTTCCGCCGCTCTTCACAGGACATATGCCCATATAGCTTTCCCATGTGTTCCAGAAGCCCCTCAATCCTGTCCGCCGCCAGAATGCCCTGCTTTGCCGCGGAAAGTTTTTTCAGCTTTCCTTCCATTTCATCCTCTGCCTTCTCAATACGGTCATACACCCGGTCAATCTCCCCCTGGATCTTTTCATAATTTTTATTATAGCCATCATCCAGAAAATCCATGTTCTCCAGATCTTCTCGAAGTTTTCTTTTTTTCATCTCCTCTGCCCTTCTCCTCTTCCTCAGTTTTTTCAGTTCCGCCACCAGACTCTCTGTCACATCCGT
>CAZUNU010000216.1:0-3532 GCA_964622105.1 uncultured Sangeribacter sp.
CTACCATCAGCAGAGTAAGCTTGTCTTGTTCTCTTGGGGTAAAATGCATAATCTTTCAGATTAGTTGTTTTATGATATCAGAAAGTCTCTTGCGAAAACAAAAGTCTATATAGATTAACAAGGAGTTTTTCTGAATTGTTTCGCAAATATAATATATTTTTTACAGAATTTTACAAGTTTAGGCCTATTTTTCTGAAATTAATATTGAAATGGAAAATAAAAAAATGCAAAACGGTCAGATCCGTAATGTAGATCTGACCGTTTTGCATTAAATGCTACGTTATGAAAACCCTTATTCTGTTATTATCTTATTCTGTTATTATTCTGCGTGCTCCTACATAACGTGAAGAATAATATCCGTCATTACCATCTATACGTATGCCTTGTGAAGTGCTTGCATGGATGAACTTGAAAGTTCCATTCTCATTATCAGCACTGACAACAATGCCCACGTGTCCTACTCCCCCATTGCGATTCCTACCTTTGAAAAAAACGAGATCACCCGGTTGAAGATCATTTTTCTTCACAGCCTCACCATCATAATACTGTGCGCTTGAAGAAGAACTCAGTTGGTATCCGAATTGACGGTAAACATAACTTGAAAAGCCTGAGCAATCAAACGCCGACGGACCCTTTGCTCCGGAACGATAACGCTTTCCCATGTGCTTGTGAGCCTCTTTCAGCAGGTCTTTAACCATCTGCGATGATTCTTCAGAAAGAATGCTCACTTTAGCTGACTCCTGTTCTCTTCTCTCCACGTCATTCTTGATAAAGTCCTGAATCACAGATTTATCAAGTCTTGACTTGGCATTAGCGAGTTGCTGTCTATGAGCAAGCATATGAGCCTTTTCAGCAGATTTTGTCTGACCGGATGCCAGAAAACTGCTTGTTAAAAACAATATGGTAAGTAGATGGTATAGTTTCATGATGGGTTATATACGACAATTAGTACTGTCAGTTTTTCTTATGCAAAATTAACACTTTAATGTTAACCCGCAAAATCTTTAGTTCACATTATCAATATTTTAATATTTTTTGTGATTAGGCACACTACCCTAAGTTATGTGCAAAAAAAGTTCAATACTATAACTTTAGACCAAAGATAGTATTTTATCCAAGATTATTTTATCCAAGAATTTTTTGTCCAAGCCAAATCGGCTTCAGCCGATTTAATCGGCAATAACCGATTACTACAGATTTCATCCCTTTTAGAACGGGATCCCAAAATTTGAACCCCATTTTTCAAAAAATGAACCATTATTCAAAAATTTGAACCCCATTTTTCAAAAAATGAACCATTATTCAAAAATTTGAACCTCATTTTTCAAAAAATGAACCATTATTCAAAAATTTGAAGCAATTCTTCAAAAAAATGAACCCTTTATAATTTATTTTTTTATTGGCGTTCAAAAGAACCATAGTCATAAATTATCATCAAATTTGTCATGATAAAAAATTTCTGACTTATGTTATATATATAAGGAGTAACAATCCGTTATTTAAGAGGAATATTTTTCCATTAATAAATTCTTAACCTTTACCATAAAAAACCACACATTTACTATAGAAACCACATAATTGCTTAACATATATGAATAAGACTCTTACATTAATTTTACTTTCAGCTCTTGCTATTCCTGCAGGAGCTAAAGACAGAGTGACCCACAACCCTGACGTCACCAACACTGAAACCATCCTCCATGCCTGGAGCTGGAACTTCCCCACCATCGGTGAAAACATGAAAAAAATCGCCGATGCCGGCTACACTATGGTCCAGACGTCACCGGTGCAAAATTGTTTTCAGCCGGAGGGAAGCGGCAAAAAGATTTTCGACGACAACATTACGGAGGGGCAATGGTATTATTACTATCAACCGACAGATTGGAAAATCGGCAACTATATTCTTGGGTCGCGGGATGAAATGAAGCAGATGATGGATTCTGCAGCCAAATATAATATTAAGGTAATTGTGGACGTCCTCCCCAACCACACTGCTTTTGATGTTGATGCCGTTTCGGAAGACTTTTACAAGGCTGTTGGTGGCCGTGACAAGATGTATCATTCCGAGGGTCTTCTCCCTGTTCAGGATTACAACGACCGCCTTCAATGCACCCTCTGGGGATCAGGAGCGCTTCCGGATGTGAATACCGAGAATCCTGATTTTCAGAAATATTATATGGAGTTTGTCAACGATCTCCTTTCGCTTGGAGTAAAGGGATTCAGATATGACACTGCCAAGCACATCGGTGTACATTCTGATCCGGTTGATGTAGCCTCCGGTGTAAAGGAAAATGATTTCTGGGATGTTGCTACGGGTAGAAAAGCTGTTAAAGGAGTGAAACTTGCTGTTCCCTATGATTCCCTGTTCGTATATGGCGAAGTGCTGCAGGATAGGAATGTACCTGAAGCAGAATACGCCGAGTATTTTGGCCAGACAGCTTCCGGTTATGGACATGTACTTAGGGAGGCATTGGAAAAAGGTACGGTAAACGGCCTTGATCTAATCAATTGGCATCACTCCGCCGCCCCGGAATACCTCACCACATGGGTAGAAAGCCATGACACTTATGCAAATGCCCATGAATCCGCTCACCTCACCGACGACCAGATTCGTACAGGCTGGGTATTTCTGACTGCCCGCCAGAATGGTGTGCCTCTCTTCTTCAGCCGTCCTGCAGGTTCTACCAGGCAAGCTTACTGGGGCGACAATGTGCTCGGGGCACGTGGTAACGATGAATTCTTTCACCCTGAAGTAGTGGCTGTAAATAAATTCCGTCAGGCTATGCAAGGTCAGAAGGAAAATATTCAGACCTCTCCCGATGGAAAGGTATTAGTTGTAAACCGTGGCAACAAAGGAGCGGCCATTGTCAATATAGCAGGCATTGCCAATTCTGTCAATGTTCCTACCGGACTACCCGACGGCACTTATAAGGACGTAGTCTACGGAAAAGAATTCAAAGTGAAGAAAGGCATGTTGAAAGGTATCGTTGCACCCAACAAAACTTATATTCTTCAAAAATAATCACTTTGGCTGAAACAACATACTAAAAATTGTTACGAAGAGAAACATTTCACTCCTGTGAAGTGTTTCTTTTTATGTAAAGGACCTGGTATTTTTCCAGCTTAACAGCGGACTAATCCGGTTCTGGCACGTCTTTTGTAATGTAACATAACAGTTAAATTAAACGATAAATAACCCGAAATATGAAAATCAGACCATTGGCAGACAGAGTTCTTATTGAACCTACAGCTGCGGAAGAAGTCACAATGAGTGGTATCATCATACCTGATTCAGCTAAAGAAAAACCCCTTAAAGGCAAAATCATTGCCGTCGGCAATGGCACTAAAGATGAACCTATGGTGCTCAAAGAGGGCGACGTTGTTCTCTATGGTAAATATTCCGGTTCAGAAATTGAATTCGAGGGCGTCAAGTATCTTATGATGCGTCAGAGTGATGTACTCGCTGTTGTAGAGTGATTCTCACTGTAGATGTCTAACAGAAGAGGTGAAAAACTTCATAAATTGGTAAATA
>CAZUNU010000217.1:0-3525 GCA_964622105.1 uncultured Sangeribacter sp.
CTGCCGAGATAAACACTGTAGGCACACCCTCCGGCAGCTCTTTTGCTATCTCCTCGCGCAGCTCATCGTCAAGCATGTCTGACTTCGAGATGGCGAGCACACGGCTCTTGTCTACAAGCTCCGGATTAAATTCCCTGAGCTCCTTGAGCAATATCTCATAGTCGCGGCGGATGTCGTCGCTGTCGGCCGGAATGAGGAAGAGAAGCACGGCGTTACGCTCGATATGGCGCAGGAAACGGAGTCCGAGACCCTTGCCTTCGCTCGCACCCTCGATGATGCCCGGAATGTCGGCCATGACGAAAGATTTGTCGCCTCTGTAGTTAACGATTCCGAGGCTCGGCTCCATTGTGGTGAAAGGGTAATCGCCGATCTTCGGTTTGGCGGCTGAAATGGCTGAGAGCAGGGTGGATTTGCCTGCATTCGGGAAGCCTACGAGACCCACGTCGCCGAGAAGCTTCAGCTCCAGCACCACAGCCTTCTCTATTGCCGGCTGACCCGGTTGGGCATAGCGTGGCGCACGGTTGGTGGAGGTGGCGAAATGCCAGTTGCCGAGTCCTCCTTTGCCGCCACGCAGGAGTTTTATCTCCTGGCCGTCTTCAGTGATCTCGCATATGAATGCGCCTGTCTCGGCGTCAAACACAGCCGTGCCTACGGGCACCTCTATGATGCGGTCTTCGCCGTCCTTGCCGAATGAACGTCCGGCTCCTCCGCTCTCGCCGTCTGTAGCGAAAACGTGGCGCTGGTAACGCAATGGCAGGAGAGTCCACATATGTCTGTTTCCCTTAAGAATTATATGGCCGCCACGGCCACCGTCGCCTCCGTCAGGGCCCCCTTTAGGCACATACTTAGCCCTGTGGAAATGACGGCTCCCCGCTCCTCCTTTTCCCGAGCGGCAGAGTATCTTTACGTAATCTATGAAATTTGATTCTGCCATGATAATCAGTTGTGTAAGTTTAAATACTTGTTTTGGTTATGTCGGTCTACTTAAAAAATTTTCGTATTTTATAAGTATCGTAGTTTTCTTTTATAAACCTGCCTTGCCCCTCTGCTTTCAGAGCATTCCGTGGCGCCGTTCCATCAGCTCGTTGGCGTAGCGGTAGTCGTCGGGTGAGCCGATATCTATCCATGTGCCCTCTATAGGGTAACACCCCACTTTTCCTCCGGCGTCGATGAGCGAGGAGATAAAGTCGGGGGCATCGAGAAATTCGCCTTTCGTCAACTTCTCTATGAGGCGGCGTTTCAAAATATAAACGCCCGCGTTGGCGAAATAGTTGTAGGTTGGTTTCTCCTCCAGACCCTTGACTCTACCGTTGGTTATGCGCATCAACGCATAGGGCACGGATACCGTGTAAGGCACTCCCGCCATCGTGAGGTCTGACTTGTTGCGGATATGGTGCAGATACATCGCCTCGAAGTCTATTGTGGTCAGCAGATCGGAATTCATCAGAAGCACGTTGTCGCTCTCCAGACCCTCTATAAGCGCCAGACTGCCCATTGTGCCTAATCTGCGCGGCTCGCGGAAACATTCCACCAGTCCGGAATCCTTACGCGCGGCTACATGCTTCTCGATCTTGTCGGCCATATAGTTGGTGGTGATGACTATGTGCTTTACTCCGCAACGTTCCAGCTCGTCGATATTATAGTCTATGATAGCCTTCCCGCCCACCGGAAGCAGAGGCTTCGGGGTCTTCAGTGTGAGGGGCCGCAGACGTTCACCCTTGCCGCCTGCCATAAGCACGGCATCAATCGGCAGGAGGGTCTTGACCACGCTGAGGTCAAGGATCTCGGTTATCACGCCATCTTTGTCTACCACCGGGAGCAAAGTGATCTTCCGTTTCCTCCCTTCCGCCATCTTCTCCAGCATATTATCCTTGGGACGCACTGCAAGGTATTTGCGAAACATCACCTTCTCCACCGGATCAGTGAGGGCTCTCCCCTTGAGGAGGGCACGGCGTATATCGCCGTCAGTGACTGTGCCTGTGAGGCGTCCGTCTTTATCGGTCACAAACAGGGTCATGGATTCTCCGGAGAGAAGGTTTATGGCTTTCAGAGCCTCTGTGACTGAGGCTGTGGAGGATATTATATGGCGTGACTGGAGCATTTCTTACTGATTTGAATATTGGTTGAGGGCATCCCTGAGCTGGGTCACTACCATGGCCTTCAGTTCGGGAGGGTCGAGCACTTTCACTGAATCGCCAAGGGCGAGAATCTCATGGGCGAGCTCATAGTTCAGTTTAAGCCGATATGTGAATATGGAATAGTCGTCGTGGATGGTCTCCTCCTGCGAAGGATGCAGGGGAAGGGCACGGAAATACTTCGCCTGTCGGGTAGTGGTCTGCAGACGCACAGTGCGCACCGGTGCCTGTGAAGTGGTCACACCGATGATATTCCCGAAAAGATCCTTCAAGTCGAGGTCTGCCGGCTTTTCAAAAGTCTCGTCTATGATGGAGAGTTCTTTCACGCGGTCGAGGGCATACGTGCGGATGTCATTGCTTTTCTCACGCAGCCCGATCATATACCAGCGCTGTTTGTATCGTTTCAGGAAATAGGGATGAAACCGTATGTCGTGCTCTGCCCGTGAGCGGTTGAAACCCGCGTAAGTGAAGGAGATGAGGTTGGAGTTGCGTATGGCTTCCAGAACCGGGGGGAGAAATTCTCTGGCTGAAGGCACGTCTTCGATCTCCACGCGGTCCATTGGCGCGTCGCCCCCTTTGATTGCCGAACTCACGGCATAGGAGTCGAGCATCCAGTTGGTGAATGCTCTTGTCTGTCGTGAGTCATTGCGGTCTATATAGTAGCGGCCCTGTTTGTCGCAAAGGATGTCGATATGGAAATTCTCCTCAATCGCACGTCGGTAGTTGAAGAAAGTGCGTTCCGGGAGCTCCTGTCCGTTAGACAATGAAGAGCGCACCCACAGCTTGTTGAGCTGTTGGCGCGACAATCGCTCGTAACGTGTAAGCGTGTCAACAATCCAGACATATCTGCTTATGAGGTCTCTTGGCATACTGACTGCAACAATAAAGGCGGCAATAATTGCATCCTGACTGCAAAAATAAACAAAAAATTTCAAGTAGCCACCATAAATTCACCGTCATCAAATCAGTTTTCCAGATTGAAGGTGATAATAAAAAACGGCGAGACTTCCAAGTAATCGGAAGTCTTGCCGTTTTTTCTTTTAGATAAGCTTTTTCTCTCAGTTAATATGTAGCAGTTTTTCGGCAGTGAGATGACTGAATTTCTCTTTGTCACTATCAGAAAGAGGAGCGTTGTCTACAAACGACCGGGCATCCGTCATCGGCACGTATGGCCAGTCGGCAGAGAAAACCAGCTGATCTATTCCGAGCTTATTGACACAGAATTGGAGAGCATCCGTATCATATACGCCGCTCGGCGAAATCCAGACATGTTTCTTATAGATATTCGTGATTGTGTCGGAAAGACCTGTCACCTCCGGCTTGAACATCTGGTCAAGACGAGGCAGGAAATACGGCACCATCTCACCCCAATGCCCTGAAAGAACCTTCA
>CAZUNU010000218.1:0-3433 GCA_964622105.1 uncultured Sangeribacter sp.
TGAAGAGGCTGTTGTCTTCATGGTCGGAGTCGAACACCACCTGTGTGATGCCGTAACGGTCGCGCACGTCTACGAATGTCATGCCGCCCATTTTACGGGCACGCTGCACCCATCCGGCAATCTTCACTTCCTTGCCGGCATCCGTGAGGCGCAACTCGCCGCATGTCTTGTCTCTATACATATTGTAAAACTATAATTTGAGATCTTTTCAGACTTTTAGAGCCACGTTCAGGGGGGCCGCAAATGTTCGCGGCTCCCCTGAGAGTGGTTTTAAACGTGCAAATTTACACAGAAATTTGCTAATTTCCCACTGCGGAGGCCTAAATTTCAGTATTTTTAGGCATCCTGAATGTAATTTTTTATTTGATATAGGTCTCGAGCGCCTCAAACACCCCTTCGGGACGGATGGTGAGCTGAGTGCAGGAGGCCGGAATGAGCACCGACTGACCCTCCTTGATGCGCAGGCTCTCGCTGTCGGTGGTGAGGAGCGCGGCGCCTTTGGTGCAGATAATGGCCACGAAGGTGTCCCATTCAGAGTAATCGCGCATCACTTCATGGTCGATCTTCCAGAGATTGGTGGTGAAGAAGGGAGAAGTGACGAGATTGACGGGGATATCCGGATGAACCGTATATTCTACGGGACGACCCTCAGTGTCGTTAAAGTCGATAGCGTCAAAAGCTTCCTTGGTGTGAAGCTGGCGCTCGTTGCCCTGCGCATCGCGGCGCTTGTAGTCATAGAGGCGGTAAGTGATGTCGGAGGTTTCCTGTATCTCAGCTACGAAAGCGCCTTTCCCGATGGCGTGTACTCTGCCTGCGGGAATATAGAACACGTCGCCCTCCTTGATGGGATTGAAATTGAGCACATCCATTATCTCGCCGCTCTCAACGAGGCCTTCATATTCTTCCGGTTTCACCTCGCGGTTAAAACCGTTGGCGAGGACGGCATCTTTCTCGGCACCGAGCACATACCACATCTCCGTTTTGCCGAACTGGGAGCCTCTCTTGCGGGCGAGTTCATCATCGGGATGCACCTGCACGGAGAGATCCTGGCGGGCATCGATGAATTTGATCAGCAGGGGGAAATTGTCGCCATATTTCTGATAGTTCTTCTTCCCAAGCAGAGAAGCTCCGTATTTATGGAGCAATTGGCTGAGGGTTAGTCCTTTGTCGGGACCATCCGCAACTACTGACTCCGAGCCTTCCACACCTGAGATTTCCCAGCTCTCGCCGATGTTTTCCTGCTCTGTCTCGATTCCTTTGTAAGGAGCGATTTTTTCACCGCCCCAGATCAATGATTTTAAAATGGGATTAAATGTCCACATGATTCAATTATATTTAATGGTGCTTGATCTCAATATTATGCTTGATCTCAAGACTATAAATCGTCTTGGTTTAAACACTTGCACAATGCAGTTTGTTATAAGAATGACGGCATAAGTCATGTCGTCATTATAAAAAATTGTTGTTATGAGTGATATATTGAATGAAGAGGAACGCAGAGAGCTTCCTGACAGCGTCTATGGTCTTCCTGAAAGAAGGGAATACCCGATGCCTGATGCGGCACATGTAAGAGCGGCTGAAGCATATTTCAGATATTGTCCGGAAGATCTGAAGCCGAAACTGGCCCGCGCCATCCTGCGTTTTGCAAATGAATATGGCGTCGACGTCCAAAGCCCTACAATCCTTTCCTACGCCCAGGAATAAACAGGGCTTCATTTATCCTCGCCTTCGGGCAGAGGTAAATCCTTTAGCATCTCTATCGCAAAATCGAGGATCGCGTCCTTTCCGAGGGCGAGGTCCTCTTCTGTTGCATGCACCTCGCATCCCGGCGACGGGTCGATTCCGAATTCCGTACATTCCATATCACTGTTCATAAGCGGGCAGGCGGAGAATCTCACAGCCCAGCCTATTGGTAATTCTGATGAGAAGGGGAGACCGCCTCCTCCTCCCGTGCGTGCGCCTACTACCTTGACCTGAGGGAGCGATTTCATCACGGAAGTGAAGTCGTTGGCGGCCGAGAAACATGAACGGTTGGTGAGCAGCACTATCGGGCCGTCCCATTTGACACGGTTCTTGTCGGCCGGTTCATATTCAATAGGGTAGGGATCGGAAAAGGCATCATGTCCGGGGCCCGTCTTATGTATCATGTAGCCGCCGAGTATCTTATGGTCGATAAACCGGCCTACGAAGGTGCCTACATTTGTGAGCAGTCCGCCGCCGTTGTCGCGTATGTCGATGATGAGGCCGCGGCTATTGTGGAGGATAGCCAGAATGTAGTCGAGGGCAATTTCCGTCACCGGAGAGGAGAAGGAGGGGAAATACATATAGGCAATCTCTCCGGGTAGCTGCTTATACATTATTCCGGATGTCGTGAGCCAATCGAATTTCAGGTAATGCTCCTCGAGGGTCCGGAGATTGAAATCCTGAGGATAATCACTCCACCATTTGCGGTAATAACTCGTGTCGTAACGCGAAGAGAGATTCACGTGGCCGTCTTGCAGCTCATCAAGCATAGCGGCGCAGATAAAGAAGAGCTCAAGGGAATTGGTCTTGGGGGTGATCTGCGAGCGATATGTGCGTCCTACCTCTTTCCAGTCTATATCCTTTTCCCTGAAGAAGCAGTATCTCTGGTCGACGATATCCCATAGTGCATCAAAATTACCATAGATATTGTTGGTGTATTCCGGTTCGTCGTGGCAACCCGTGAAAGAGAGGGCCATGAAGAAGCCTGCTATATATGAGAGTATTTTATTTTTCACGTCAGTAATCGGTTTATGTTGTCGCAATGGATGGAATCAATTATGTGATAGATCTAATATTGAACATGAAATCAATAAAGCGAATACACCGTAGCAGACGGCACACGAGGCTTGCGCTTCTTAAGCCCTATGCCGCCGGGGATGACGCCTATCACAAAAGAATGGGTGAAAATCTTGGTGTTGAGATTGCATGCCCATTGGGTATAAGCTTCATAACGATAGCCAATGGTCATGGCCGTACGTCCGAAATCGAGAGTAGCTGTGAGGAGATTGTCGATACGGAAATTGTTGCCCCACCAGCCTGCATGGGCGAGGCCTTTATGATTACCTAAATAGATCTCATAATATGTCTCGCCATATTCGGGCGAGAAGAACACACCGAAAACCGGAAGCGACACTTCATCGCGCAGGAGGATGGGCAGACGGCCTATCTTTATGGGTCGGCTTAGAGAACCCCGTATTGCCAGACCGGTGTTGGCGATTGCCTCCACCGGGTTGTTGCCATTACGCAGAAGATAGTATGCACCCCCTTCAATTCCGATAGTGCCTCCGACTGTCACTTGAAATTCAGCCGGCAGACGGTGGCGCCATGACATTCCCCAGTTGAACGAGCCATATAGGCCGATCATGGAAGCCGTGCCGGCGGGATTGAGCAAGCTGGAGAATGTAAAACG
>CAZUNU010000219.1:0-3378 GCA_964622105.1 uncultured Sangeribacter sp.
TTAATCTTGTTTTAGATAAGTTGTTTATCCTAATATATGAAGATTATTTAGGGTTGCCCTCTTCCGGAGTATGGATAGGCTGGAAAGAATCCTTGCCATATTTTGCCCAGTGGCCGGAAGTGACGTAAAGAGCCTTATTACCGATGTGCGGCGTGATTACCTGCAGATAGCCATATTTCTTCTGAATTTTACGAAGGAACTGCTCCAGACGGTCACGGAGAGCCGCGCCTTTCGGGAGCCACAAAGGAAGGCCCTGGCCTACGGTCTGAGAGAATGTGAAGAGCTCCATCTCCTTGCCAAGCTTACGGTGGTCGCGTTTCTTTGCTTCCTCAAGAAGTGTGAGATATTCATCAAGCATCTTCTTTTTCGGGAAAGTGATGCCATATACTCTCACGAGCTGATTGCGTTTCTCATCGCCTCTCCAGTATGCACCGGCAAGCGAAAGAATCTTCACAGCCTTGATGGGTGCAGTGTTCGGAATGTGCGGACCGCGACACAGATCGGTGAAGGAGCCTTGTGTATAGGTGGTGATATGTCCATCCTCAAGCTCGCTTATAAGCTCACATTTATAAGTTTCCCCTCTGTCGCCAAAGAGCTTCAGAGCATCTGCTTTAGAAATATCGGCCCTTACGATAGCCTCTTTCTTTGCCACGAGTTCCATCATCTTCTTCTCAATCTTCGGGAAGTCTTCTGATGTGATCTTGTGTTCACCCGGATCTATATCGTAATAAAATCCGTTCTCAATGGCCGGGCCGATACCGAATTTCACACCTGGATAAAGCTCCTGAAGAGCCTCTGCGAGCAAATGGGCGGAAGAATGCCAGAAGGCATGCTTGCCCTCTTCGTCATCCCATTTGAAGAGTTCAATCTTGGCATCTTCATTCACCGGTCGGGAGATATCCCATTCCATTCCGTTAATCTTTGCAGCAAGCACATCGGCCGCAAAACGGGGACTGATGCTTTCAGCTACCTGAAGAGGAGTGATGCCGTTCTCAAACTGCTTCACACTGCCGTCGGGAAAGGTTATATTGATCATCTGTTGTCGATTCGTTTTCTGTTGTTGGTTTAAAGCGACAGCCTTTGAAGGCGTCGACTGCGATAAATCATGCAAAATTACTAAAAATTTCCCATATACGCATCATCTGCTCCTCTTTTATTATCTCTACAACATGCTTTTTAAACATTTATCAACATGTTTTAATCTTAGTTGCAGGTTTTCCATCTGTTTATTGCAGATATTTTGTTAATTTTGCACCATCATGATTCGAAAAAGACCAGTTAACAGATTAAAATGGATCGCCACATTCCTATTGTGTGCCTCCACTTTCTCTAATGTCGCCCATTCCCAGACAAATGCCGACCAGGTGCTCACCATTGGCCGCAATGTCTTGTCGATGGACGATTATATGTTGGCTATCCAATACTTCAACCAAGCCATCAAGGCAAAGCCCTACCTTTCTGATCCATATTTTTTCCGCGCCATAGCCAAGCTAAATCTTGATGATTTCAAAGGAGCCGAGGCCGATTGCTCTTTGGCTATCGAACGAAATAAATTCAAGACAGAGGCTTATAAAGTAAGAGGGTTTGCCCGCCAGAATATGGGTCTTGATTCTCTCGCAGTATTAGATTACAACATCGGACTTTCACATAATCCTGTCGACAAATACTTCTTGTTTTATAAGGCCGTGGCTCAGACGGAGATGAAGAAATATGACAGTGCCGACTCCACGTTCACAGCACTAATGCGTCAATATCCTTCCTTTGAAGAGGGTTACTCAGCACGAGGAAGAATGAACCTCTTACGAGGAGACACCGTTGCGGCTCTTAACGATATCGATAAAGCTATATCGCTCACACGAAGCTTGATCAATCCTTTCCTACTGCGTGCACAGATTGAATGGAACCGTAAGGAATGGGACAAGGCAGCTGAAGATATGAATGCCGCAATTCATCTGCAGCCGGAAGTGCCTGACCTTTACGTGAACCGAGCTTTCATCCGCTACAACTCCGATGATTTCTTCGGTGCGATGAGCGATTACAACTATACTTTGGATCTCGATCCGAAGAATACCTCGGCTCTTTTCAACCGGGCTCTATTGCGCTATGAGGTTAAGGATGTGGCCAGGGCGGTCGAGGATCTTACTAAAGTTCTCGAACTTGATCCGGACAATTTCCATGCGCATTACAACAGAGGGCTGATGAATCTTGAACTTGGCAAGAACAATGAGGCTTTGGAAGATTTCGAGATAATCGCAAGAAGATACCCCCGGTTCTATCCGGTGTACTACGCCATTGCTGAGACCAAACGCAACATGGGCGACATGCGCTCGGCCATGCAGTTTGCGCATAAGGCCGACACAATGGTGGAGAACTATGTAAAGAATCCTGAGAAGAATCCTCTTGATCGACCTACAATTGCTGCCGCCGAAACCAAAGATGCACACGAGACACAGAATGAGGACGAATCTGAAATTGAGGTGATGAACAGGTTCAATCGTCTTGTGACTGTCTCAGAGGCCGTAGAAACACAGCTCTCATATAATGAAAAAATAAAGGGACGCGTGCAGGATAGAAATGTGCAGGTTGATACCGAACCACTTTACCTCGTCACTCTCCTGCCGGCTCCGGCTACTCTCAAATCTGTATCCAACTATTTCCGCGAACTGGATGATCTTAATGACCAGCGTTTCATTTCACGTCGTTTCTATCTCTCACCGGCGGCATCTCGCTCCCTGAGTGAAGATGATGCGGCCCAACTTTTCGCTTTTGCCGATGATTTATCCAAACTTATAAATTCCGGCAAAGGTCGCCCTGTTGATCGTTTGGCCTTAGGTGTGACCCAGACATTGCTTAAGAATTATCCTGACGCACTTGACAATCTGGATCGTGTTATTGAAAATGACAATAAGTTTACGGTTGCCTACATGGCCAGAGCGTATGCCCGATTCATGAAACTCGCTTCAGAACAAAACACTCATGAATCTGATCCTATCGAAAGACGTGCTCATATGGCAGCCCTTCAGGAAGTGATATCTGACTATGATATGGCGTTGTCGCTCAACCCAAGACTCGTGTTTGCATGGTTTAACAAGGGTAATATATATTACTCCGTGGGCGATTATACATCAGCACTCCATTGCTATGCCGAGGCCTTAAAAATCGATCCAGAGTTTGGTCAGGCTTATTTCAATCGCGGTCTCTCCTATCTGCAGGCCGGCAACAAGAACCAGGCATTTGCCGATCTATCCAAGGCCGGAGAATTAGGCGTACTCCCCTCTTACAATATTCTGAAACGCATGAAATAACCTCGAGATAAAATATAATAATGCAATACAAAAGCTCCCGGATGAATTCATCCGGGAGCTTTTGTATTGCATT
>CAZUNU010000220.1:0-3371 GCA_964622105.1 uncultured Sangeribacter sp.
TTCATTGACTTCTGGGCCTCTTGGTGTGGTCCCTGCCGCCAGGCTATACCTCATGTGCAAGATCTCTATTCAAAGTATGGCGACCGCATGAACATTTATAGTGTATCTGTGGATGAGAATGAAGCAGGCTGGCGTAAAGCAATGGAGAAGGAGCAGATGCCATGGAAGCAATTTATTCTCAAAGGTAAAGATCAGATGGGTAAAGGCGTCAACGCATTTTTCCTCACCACTATCCCGCGTCTGATTCTCCTTGATGAAAATGGAAATGTGCTTTGCTCTACAAATAGTCCAGACGAAGTGACGGCAATGATAGAATCCAAACTCGGTAAATAATTCAAGATTATGAAAAGTCTGTTAGTTTCTGCAAGTTTAGCAATCCTGGCAGTGAATCCGGCTTTTGCTGAAGGTTTTACTATCAATGCTGATATTCCCGGCTTACCTAAGGGTAGAAAAGTGACTTTGAAAGGACAGTCCGGAGAAAGAAATGAACTTGCTCAGATTCTTTCGTCAGATGGTTGTTTTCAGCTCAAGGGCTCAGTAGGCTCCCCTTCCCTTTGCGAGATACGCATTGAGGGTAACGACGATGATGAAATGGACAAAGCCTTCTCCCTCATGGTGGAGAATCTGGACATTAAAGTTAAAGCTCCTCATTTCGACAGCATACCTCCCAGTTTCTATGTTGGCACACCAGGGCTTGATAAGTCACGTCAGGTTAAAGTCGCCGGTGGTAGAGCACAGCAGGAGTTTGAGGAATATAATACATTTATGTATCCCTATACTTACGCCGCTAAGCAAGCTCATTTTAATGCCAACTGGGACGAGAACCGCGACCGAAGCAAGGAAGGTAAAGCCCGGTTGCAAAAAGAATTTTCAAAAGCCTCAATAGCTGAAGCCAAAGCGGAAAGAGAATTTGTAGCAGGTCATCCCGGTTATGTTATTTCCGGCATGAAACTGATCGGGATGCTCCGCTCTCCTTTCGCATATTCAGATCAGGAACTTGATTCCTTGAAAGAGGCTTTCTCAGTGATGTGGGACAAAGAGATGTGGAGCAAAGTAGAGGAGAATATCGAAAGGAGTCGTAAATTTCCGCGTCTTATCACATATAAGGATTTCACATTGCTCGATGTGAATAAACAGGAATGTAAGCTTTCCGGCAAACTCAATCCTGATAAGTATACCCTCATAGATTTCTGGGCTTCCTGGTGCGGACCTTGCCGAATGGCTATACCCCATGTAAAGGAACTGCACAGGGAATATGATGGCAAACTTGACGTGATTTCGGTGTCACTCGACAGCGATGAGCAGGCATGGAGAAAAGCTATGGAGAAGGAGGATATGCCCTGGTTGCAACTATGGGCAGATCAAACTTATGCAAAGGGCGTCCAAACTCCATACAATATCACCGGGATTCCCTTTCTTCTCCTAATTTCGCCTGATGGAAAGATAGCATTCGGTGGTCATGATCCCGACTCTCTGTCGCAATTCCTCTCGACTACCCTTCAATGACCTGCCGACACATTCATAGGCAGTTAACAACGTTTTTGAACATCCTTTTTCATTAATTCAGCCGACATATCGTAATAACCAAATTTTAAATATAATTTTATCCTGAAGAGAATAAAATCTGGCCAAATCTAAAAGAGTACTTAGATATGTTCGGCACTAATTCTAAATACCTGAATAAAACAAATGCGGAGTCCTGCGGCCCATAGCCTAAAGGACTCCGCATTCCTTTCCCACAATATTATACCAAAGTTGATCTTCATAAGAGGGAGCTATAAGAATCCAATGGTTGACAAGAGTTGGAAGGCTACATAGCAAGCCGTTGATAATAATTATGACTGTTGAGGCTAACTAATGATAAAAACAATGATATGAATTTTAATCTGAACTTATAAAAGACAGGAGTTGTTGAATTTTTAGTTAAAAATTTGAAAAATCCATATTGTTATGTCAACCGATTCTTCTACAACACCAGCAAATTCCGCTCCCTTATCTAAGGCTTCTACCCCATCTGCACCACCAAGAAATTATGGACTCTTTGTTACCTTCATTGCTATCATAGGAGCCTTTTCCTCTCTCGTCAACGATATGTACCTGCCAACCATTCCATCAATGATGAAGGAATTCCACACAACTCCTTCTATGACACAGATGGGCATTTCAATGGCGATGCTCGGTATGGGAATCGGGTCCTTGCTTTGGGGCTCCTCAAGCGACCGCTACGGCAGAAAACCAATCCTTTTTGTTTCTCTCATAATTTTTGTTTTGGCCACCGGTCTTTCCCTATTTTCAAGAGATATAACTTTCTTTATTTCATGTCGCCTGTTTCAAGGCCTCGGAGCCGGCGGTGCTATGGTTCTTTCTACATCGATTCCAGCTGATGTTTATATGGGACGCCAACTCGCGAAATTAATGGCTATTGTAGGAGCAATCAACGGAGTTGCACCCGCCCTTGGACCCGTGATTGGAGGAGTGCTCGCAGATAGTGTCGGATGGAAAGGAATTTTCATCATTTTATTAATCATAGGAATAATAATGACTCTATGGACCACCCACTATACCGAAACTCTTCCACCCGCAAGACGTCTTCAAGCGCGCAGTTTCAAAGATTATATCAAGGCTTATAAGTCTCTTTTTCTCAACGGCAGATTTATGATCTACGTTACGATCAAGGCTGTAGCGATCGGACTATTGTATGCCTACATATCTTCTGCCCCATTCATCATTCAGACCCACTATGGTTTCAGTGCCACACAATTCGGTCTTATTTTTGGAGGAAATGCTCTCGCGATGGGATTAGGTTCATATCTGGCACCCCGTTTTAAAGTTATGAAACAAGCTATGATAGTAGGGTGTATTGGCATGTTCATCTTCGCCGTCGCTAATGCGGTTGTGATGTGGCATGAAAGTTCCTTCATACTTTATGAGATCTTTGCGGCACCAATGCTCCTTTTCTCTGGCATGATATTCTCAAGCGCCAACACTCTCTCCATGGAAGTGGGCAGAGAGGAAGCGGGCACAGCCTCTGCAATTCTAAGTGTAGTAAAATACATATTTGCAGCCGTGGTTTCTCCTCTTGTAGGACTCGGCAACATGTTCTATTCTACAGCAATTGCCTTCGTAGCAGTCACTTCAATCTCCATTATTCTCGCATGGAGGGCAAGCAAACTCACAGTGTTGTCTGACATGGAGCGCACCAAATAATACAAGACAGAATGAAAAATTAGCGAATGATGAGAAAAAATTGGGTTGTTTGAAAATTTATTATTAACTTTGCATTGCAAAAGCAGGAAGGCTTTTACATCTTCTCAGCAAGCCGCAATAGCTCAGTTGGTAGAGCATTTCATTCGTAACGAAAAGGTCGCGGG
>CAZUNU010000221.1:0-3353 GCA_964622105.1 uncultured Sangeribacter sp.
GGCTCGCTTGAGATCTCAAGCGAGCCATTTTTTATGGGTATCTTTTATAGAAATTCTTTATAAAATAGTATTTACGAAAGATTAGAATGTGACTCCAAACTGAACTTGCAGACGGTTGGTGTGAAGTGTGGTTGCGTCAAAAGATTTACGCAGACCGTAGTCATATTCTATTCCGGCAGATACAAAGTTGTTGATATTGTAGATTACGTTGGCTGCAACATAGTCGCCGTAACGGTACTGAGAACCCTCAACCTGAGCATGTGACGGAAGCCAGTTAGTAAGGTGGCTGTACACGAGGTTTGACGAGAGTTTGGGAGTGAAAGCACAGTTAAGACCGGCAGTGACACCGAGACTCTTCACCATTTTCATATCACCCGGATTCGAAGTGGCCACCGCATCAAGTCCGAGTCCATTGTCGTCCTGGAGATAGTTGCCGATTCCTCTACCATAGGCGGCATTGTAACTGAATGAAAGCGGTCCGACAACTTTAGTCATACCTGAAAGCTGAACACCTAATCCAACGAGAGTCTTATTTTCACCGGCTGCGAGGTTACGATACTGCATAGGACGGATCAAACCGGAAAGACGCAGATGGGAATTGCCCTCATCCCATGCATATTGGAGATAAAGAGGAATTGCCGGGATTCTCTGATTCACTGTCGCTGTCTTGTCGCCGGTTGTGATTGAGGTTGTAGGAGCCTCTACACCAATTGCTCCAGAGAAATTCTTTGTGAAGTTCTGTGTCCAGTAAGCCGTGAAAAGGGTAGTGAACGGATATCCGTTAGGCCCCTCAAAGTCAATTGTCATTGGTTCTGCCGCGCCATCAGCAAAAAGACTGGTGGTATAACCGGCTGTCAACCCACGATATTTGGCATAAAAATGGAAACAGTTGAAGGCATTGCCGTTACCAAGGAAATTGGCTTTGAAGAAAACGCCCACCTGATTTTTTGTGCCTGGAAGAGCAAGGGCATTCACGTAGATGGATGATGACTGCCATGCAAATCCAAGTGAGCCTTTATTTCCGGGAGTCGCAGGAGTGATAGACGACGGTGTGAATAAAAGCGTGGAGGGCATGTTGTCACCGAAATCATACACCGCTTCACCAAGGAACTGGGCACCTATACCGATATAATACTTATGGTCTTTACCCACGATGGCGAAACGAGGCAGACCGTTGTCATTAGGAGCCGAAGGAGCATTCTCCTTAAGTCGCTTTTCCACTACGGAGGCGTTGACTGTGTCATTATTGATGACTGTCACCACTCCTTTTTCAAGACGCTTGTCGCGCTGCGCCATAGCACTGAAGGAACCCGATAAAAGACACGTGCCCACAGTAGCAAGAATTAAAGTAGTCTTTTTCATAATATAATAATTTTAAAAGTGAATGTTATTTGGATTCAGCCTCAAATACAAAACTCTTGTGCTTTATGATGGCTACGACCAGTAAGATTACAAGTACACATCCATTGAAGATAGCGGCGAAGTTGGGGTCACCCTGTGCCTTGCAAACTTTCTCAGCTCCACTGATTACGAATGGCACCACTGATATGCCTACATAGTTGCATGTGAGCAGATAAGAGAAATAAGCGGTAGATTTCGCCGGAGTCGGAGCTATGTCTGATGTCTTGTCATATAGCACGGGCTGCACAACTCCGTATCCAAAGCCTGTCAGGAACACTCCAATGATAAATGACCAGTAGGCATGGAGGAATCCAATCATGAAAAGGCCGATTACGCAGAGAGCGATAGCAATCTGGACAGTGTGTTGACGCAGAATGGCGAGCACATGTGTAAGAAGGAAACCGCCAAGCGTGAGTCCAACAAAATATAAAGCCGTGACAACTCCTACATCATCAGTTGTGAATTTGTAATGAGCCATTGTGAAGGGAAGGTAATAGCTTACCACTTCAGTTGCGTACGTAATAAAGAAATACAGCGCCATTATTCCGCAAAGGATCATCAAGGCTGTCTTGCCCGTAAAACGTGGCGCTGTGAGCGATGCCGGAGCAGGCGTTGCGGCTTTCTTATTGTCAGTTGTTGTAGATCCGGCCGGAGCAGTGGCAACTGCATTGGTGATGACAGTATGTTTTTTGAGGTATCGGTTGGTCATGAAAGGCAACAATGCCAAGGGCACTATCGGCACGAGATAAACAAGGAAAGACATATGCCAGTCGATAGAGGCAGCCCAGCCGACAAAGAGAGTGGCAAAGATAATAGAGAAATTGGAAAGGGATGATTTCATACCTAATTCCTTTGTACGAGCTTTACCGAAGAAATTCTGGGAAATGAGACTCGCAGCCAAAGGAATCACAAGACCACATCCCATGCCTAAGAGACAGCTGAGCAGAATCAGATCTGTCATCGTTTTGGCAAAGAAATATAGAATTCCTGTAAGGATGTATATTGCAAGCCCGAGGAAAAGAATGAAAATCTGGTTTCTCTGATTGCATATTTTTCCTGAGAACAATATAAAAGGAATGGTGACCACATTGGGTAGCACTGTCAGGAGCTGAATCTGAAGTTCAGTCACATGGTGAAACACTTGATCAAGCTTGCCCATTATCGGGGATATTGCAAGACCCGGCAGATTAACTGTCAATGAAATAGAGAGGATGGCAATCAGGGAAATAATCGGTATTTTTCCATTGCCGGAGTCGATATACTTCATAATATAATGGATTTAGGGATTTTCGGGAATCAGGGAGCAATGAATTATCTCTTCAGATTTTACCCCTTAATATTATAATAACTACAACGTATGATTCCACGTAAGAGTTTTCTTATGAGAGCATTTTATCAGAGAAAAAATCATTACCTTAAAAATATAATCACATTTCCATAAAAATATAATCAATATATAAAAAAATCTGATTTTTTGAAAACTTTTGCCTATGCCCTTTGTTATACTATCGAATGGTTTAGATAACCGACCGATACAAGTCGATGACCATGGCTCGACAATCTCTTGGTTAATCTTATTCTTGAGTGTTTGACAATTGAATGGCAAATTGATTTTATAGTTGACACCGATAGTTACCCTAAATTATTAGTTGATCCTTTGGATTATTTGCGATTCTTAGTTCTAATTATTCTATAAAAAACATCTATTATGGCAGCTACAAAGTATTCTCCTGCTGTGCAGGAGTTGGCAGATCTTATCAGTGAGAATCATTGGGAAGACAAGTTTAACCAGGCCTTTGCAAAGGTAAAGGAGTATAACATCCCCGGCCTCTCTGATATAGATTCAATTGAGAAATATCTCGACTATCTGCAGGCATATTGCGAGTGGGTTCCTGCAGAGAACCGTGAGGGTACAAACGTATATACCCACCTCTTCAATTCATTCTTCGTGC
>CAZUNU010000222.1:0-3282 GCA_964622105.1 uncultured Sangeribacter sp.
TCACTCCCATATTCTTTATATTATAAATCCATTCATCAAGTTTGCTCTCACATTCAGCCTCCTGCTTCATGAAGCACGGAAGCTGTATATACACGTAACGCTGCGTCGCATCCACAAGTTTACCCGACTTCATATTACACAGTCCGGCGTACACTACCGGCACTGCATCAAGTCCCGTCACCTCGAAATTGCAGAAAAACACGCTCACCACGGGAGTCAGGGAAAAATCCCATGCCACGTTACTTTCGTCCCTGCCTCTGTAGCCCTGCGCCGCGAGGGCACGCGCCACGTAATACTGGCTTCTCTCGATCAGATGCTTCTGCTCCCCCTTCTGCATCTCCACGATGAAATGATGACCGGTGGACGTCTCGCACTGCACGTCATAACGCAAGCCACGTCCCTCGATCTGCTCATGAGGGTGCTCCGTGTTGGTGAATTTCAGGCTCACGATGTTGCCTAAGACAGGATCCCCGCAGAAGATACTGTTGAGCAGATTGATGAGAAGCGGTTCCGACACCTTCTCGCGTCCGAAAATCAGTTTGAAACCGGCATCCAGTATGGGGTCAATTATTTTCATAATGCAAAGCAGAAGAATTGGTAGGCTGGAAATGAATTTCCATTTTTCAGCTACAAATATAAGCAAATTTGCTTGAATTTCCAATTAAGCAGGAGGATAGACTGAAAATTGATGCGGAGGGATATGATGGGAGGCGGTTTGGCGGATGGGGAGCTGAAGCACCTGCGCCGGGGCAAATATTTGATGATACAGAGAGGGGAAAGAAAAAGGGGCGGGAAAGATCTGATTGATCCTTCCCGCCCCTTCTATGGAAAAAGCACATTGAATTGAAAAGCTGATTGTATGGCAGGCGACGGCACGGCAGCCTTGGAAAGTCACGGATCAGGTAGCCGTGGCAATCGGGTTTACAGCCCGTAGACTCAGCCCCATCCTGTAACGGGAAGCCTGATATTTATGACCTCGCACGGACAAGATTCCTGAACGACGATGAGTCGACCCCAGCCAACCCACTATATACGGAAGCCGCCCGGGTTTTAGGCCAAACCGGAACAAGACATCGGTCGGGGGCTGCAGGCATAAGCGAGGCGGCAGGGAATGGCAACGGAATCGCAGAATGGTTTGACAGAATGTAAAGGAACTAAGATGCGGGGATTCGTCGAGGATAGTGATAGCGCTTAAGACGATCCCGATCACGTCGCAAAGTTAGCTTGCAAAATGAAGAGAGGAATGTTATTCTGCTATTAATATCCACAAATTAGCGATGCTTACTTATAAACTGATTGTCAATGCTTACTTAACGGCCACAATATTCGGTTTAAAGAATGAGCGATAGCATTCCCAGCCAGTTTCAGCTCATAAGTCACAGGATTGCTTACACTGTAATTAATATCGACCAGGCCATATGGATGATTGCCTCTACCGGTTGAAAACACTGCCTCAAATTTTTTTGCATATTCTTTTAAGACCTCATCATAAGGATGTGAGGCGCCGAAAACAGTAGTGACCGAATGAGTTGGAGAAGACGACAAAGGTTTAATTTTTTCAATCAATTTGATCGGCTCCTTTGAACCATGATGAGGTATCTTGATAAATCTGCAATTGCTTAGCTGATCCTCGGCTAAAAACTGTATATTAACCTCAGCTAAATCGCCAGAGAAGATGTATCTTATCTTGTTTAACTCTACGACACAGAACAATGATAAATGATTCATCTCCCCACTATTCATCTTACGTTTATCCACACGTCGATTCACTACTGAGCCATTGGGCAACATAAAACCTAATCTGAAAGTGACCGTGTCGTTATTTTCTCTGTCAGCTATTTGCATTTTATAGCAGTATCTTATTTCCTCATCCTCCGTAACAGAAATTTCCTTCCAAAGATAAGTGGAGGCTCTGTTATAGTGGCTCTTAAGATAATTATAACAGGGCAACGAGGCGTGCTTTTTATTGTCGGTAAGTAATTTTCTGGTTAACGACGTGGGAAGAAAAATACTTGCCTTATGCTCAGGATCAAATTGGTTCAATATATCATCGACCCCAAGAGAATGATCCTCATCAGGGTGAGTCCAGACGAAAGCATCTATTCTTGTATCTCTCGGAAGTTTCGTCAACCAATAATTGTAATTTCTCTCCTTATAACTATCAATTAAAACTGTATACAGCGACCTCTCCTTATCCATTAAGGAGATCAATATTGATTCACCGGCACGAGGATAACCCAGTGTCCTGATCCTTAAATGAAGATTTTCAAAACTATCAATCTTTTCCGGAGCTTTCATTTCTACTGTTTAAACCACGCACAGGCCTTACGTTAACCCCGGTTTTACCACGGGCAGGTACAAATACCATTGAGGAGCGGCTCCTCACCGTGGGAATTATGTACGACTCACCCACAGAGTTTCTATTATTTTTATCAGCCATTGCCCTGGCTCTTCTTGATGCAGATAAATGCGCCATAATTATCTTGTAAAACAACGTGATATTTCTTGTTTTGAAAGCTCAGTCACTTCACCGATATTGAGAGAGACACCTCTTAAATCAAATGACTGCAATACAGCCTTGGTTTGAATGTTAACATCAATTTCCTCACTTTTTGGTTCAGACGGAGAAATTGAACGGCTGAGGTCGATGAATACTCCATTTCTCTCTATAGAGTCGGTGTATCGTCCATTATACTCACCCTCTTGAATTACCGGGAAAGCAGAGCGGTCGCATATATTCCATAGATTCCCGGGCTCTTGTTTAAGCACAGAGTAATTCAACCTCAAATAACTGAATTGCAGAGGATAATTATACTTCTGTAAGTATGCCTGATTTATGGCCTCCACCACCTGTTGAGGATCAGGAATATTCCCAGCCTTAAAAAGGAATGCAATGAAGTAGGTATTTACAAACACATCGCATATCATACCATTAATGGAAGCATTACTTAATCTAATTAAGTCTGAATCCAATATCTTGTTTATATAAGTATCATGTAAGTCTGCCACACTATCCACATCTATCTGTTGCTCAAGAATTTCATCAAATGGAATTTCTGCCGGGATTCCATTTGACAACTCCTTGAGTAACTTTGCTTGCTCCCTGAAGTCATCATAAAGAAAATAAGTATCTAATCGTAGAAATACAGATGTCAAATAACTCTGCATTGCGTCACTATAAGGCTTTACTTTACACATAGAGAGTCAGGTATAAGGAAGGGAGGATTCAACCTTCTGATTATTATTAGTTACAAAGTTAACAAAAATAATCGGAGATAAGTT
>CAZUNU010000223.1:0-3239 GCA_964622105.1 uncultured Sangeribacter sp.
AGCACGCCACCCTCTCACGGTGGAGACTCGGGTTCGAGTCCCGGATCGGCTACTTAAATACTTTCAGATTAACCAACCATCATGGCCGATTAGTGTAGCGGTTAGCACGCCACCCTCTCACGGTGGAGACTCGGGTTCGAGTCCCGGATCGGCTACCTAATCTTAGGATTGTCGCGAAGACAATCCTTTTTTTGTTTCCACCTCCACAAAATTATATTTACATCGACCCCTCTTTTGATGCAAACTTTATTTGCGCCATTGTCGTTATTATAGAGTAATCGATCCGGTAGAAAAACGGGAGACGTTACATGAGTCTTTAAATCTTAAATATCTACCTCCTTAATCCTTGTTTATTATGAAAACACTGTCAGTTATTTTCTATGCTCTCGGCTTTATCCTCCTCCTAATCTCCTGTTTCACTACAAGCATTGCAGTGACCTGGTGGCTTGGTGGTTGCGCGGTCGTAGCTTTAATCATTGGTTGCGTTTGCCAGTTTAACGCTAATACCCACGCACAGCAATTCCACTATCACAATAGGGATTGAACTATAGCTGGGATTTGACAAATTTATACATTATCGGCATGTAGCTCCGTAGTTTACCGACGAAGCGACATGCCGATTTTTGCTATTTCTGAAGGCCGAGAGTAAGCTCTGCTTTTGCCAATGTCTCGGGCTTGCCGATGTCGATGAGGTCCAGATTATCTGCCAGTACCCCCTCTATTCTCTCCTTTCGTCTTTCTGAAAGGAAGTAATCCATAATCGGGAAAGCATCGTAACCAAATAACCGGTGCATCTCGTTCCGCATCTTTGCCGACGTTACGTAAATGCCACTGAAAGCATATTCTTTCCATCCCTCCGGCATACCCTTTTCCATTCTGCGTTCAATCTTGGCCGGGCGGAAGATGCCCTTATCTATATTATGCCATCCTTGCAAACTCATGTCTCCGTCAAATATCAGTTTACGGTTTGAGTCTCTTTCGCTGACCAAAAGTGTAGCAGAAGCGCCAGATGACTTATGAATCTTCATTAATCCTCCGAGCGATGCATTGCTCAGGATATCAACGTTATGTATCAATACCGGTTCATCTCCCAACAGATCGAGTGCGTGAACTAAGCCGCCACCGGTGTCAAGCAACCTGCCACGTTCATCGCTTATGCTTATCTTAACCCCGAAATCTTTTGAATTGACAAAACCTATTATCTGCTCGCCAAAATGGTGAACATTCACAATAATTTCACGAAACCCCTCATCGCGCAACCGTGTAATAACTCTCTCAAGCATGGGAATTCCTCCGACAGGCACGAGTGCTTTAGGGTGCTCCAGAGTCCATGGCTGTAGACGGGTGCCTAATCCGGCCGCAAGTATCATTGCTTTCATTCTAAATTCAAATTTGGATTAATCTCATTACTTCCACTCATCTCCCTGAAATGACGTATACCATGGGAATTGCTTCATCAAGCTTTCGGGAAATTCTCTACTATGTCTTGTTCCCGGTGTTCAAGTCGTATCCGTATGTCGGGAAATTGCTTGCTCAGCTCTTCTGCAAATGCTTGGGCACAGTAAACAGAGCGATGCCGACCACCTGTGCAGCCAAAACCGACCTGGAGAGATTTGAATCCCCTGGCTGCGTATCGCACTACAGACGGCCTTACCAAATCAAGGCTCTTTTCTACGAATTTCTGTACCTCTCCCTGCTCTTCAAGGAAGTCCCTTACCTCCTTATCCAGCCCGGTAAGCGGTTTGTAGCGGTCGTATCTTCCGGGATTATGCATGCCTCGGCAATCAAACATGAAGCCACCACCATTACCTGTAATGTCTTCAGGATAACCTTTTTTGTAGGAAAAGCTGAAAACTTTCACAGTCAATCCTTCAGAACTGTCGGTCTTAGCGAATCTACTTTCCACACATTGATGCGCCACGCTCTCCAGTTCGGGATACCCATCCAATACTCCTTTCTCGAGCAACTGACTGAGATTAGCCAAAGCTCCCGGTATGCTTTCTATGAAATGAGCCTTTTTCTCTACGAGTCCACGAAACCCATAAGCACCCAACACTTGCAACGTACGGAACAGAGCAAACCGGTCTACTTGTGATAACACTGTCTCAACCTCGACACCTCTGTACGACTCTACCCCCTGAGCATATACATTCAGAAGCTGAGCCCTTTCCCCATCTGTGAATCCGGCCTTAGCTTGCCAGAGAAAGGAAACCGCATCATATACGAGCGGACCGTAACGCCCACCCTGGAAGTCAATCATGTATGGTGTATCATCCTTGATGATTATATTGCGGCTTTGGAAATCACGATACATGAATCCACCTAAGCCTTCAGGGATCTCACATAAAGCAGCAGCAAGCCGTTCGAAATCATTCTCCAGAAGTTCCTCATCAAATACAATGGCAGCGGGCTTCAGAAACTCATATTTGAAATAATTGAGATCCCACATCACGAGTCGGCGGGAGAAATCGCCGAAAGCAACAGACTTGCGCCATTTATCTTCCGGCACAGTCTGAAGCCTCACAAGACTTTTCAAAGCTTCAGCGGAGAGCGACATACGGCGATCTGTAGCCAAGAGGCTCAGTAAATCACGGCTACCAAGATCTTCTTGAAGATAGACCGTACCCTCCTTATTCATTACATACACTTCTGGCACCTTGCACCAGTGGGCTCTGAACACGGCAGACAGCTCCACGAAAGCACGGTTTTCCTTTACATCCCTTCCGAAAGTGGCTATCACACTCTCCTGGCCCGGACTTTTCAGACGTAGATAGCGTCTGTCTGATCCAGCGCCGGCAAGCATCTCAACTGAAGGCGTCACACCTGTCAGATCTCGGTAAAGCCTCTCAGCCTCCTTTATATAATTGTTGTTTTGATTCATTCTCTCAGTATTTGATTCCTTCTTATACCGACCCTTCACGCCTTCAATACAATCAAGGCGTGGGCGAGTGGCGGGAGAAGACCTTGATAAAGCAACATGGCGCCGCTTTATGGCCTCAATTGTTAAGTTTTTGAAACTTCCGCGCAAAATTAAGAATAATTGTTGTGATTATTGACAAAATACATTATCTTTGCACTATAAAACCCAAAAGATATAAATCTTGCAACGGTCTTGTCCCTCAATCCTGACCATCCGGCAATAAGATTAATTATACTAAGTCATACATAAAAAATTAAAAATTAAAATGGCTAAAATCGATAATTACAATTTCGCAGGTAAAAAAGCCATCGTCAGAGTA
>CAZUNU010000224.1:0-3230 GCA_964622105.1 uncultured Sangeribacter sp.
CGACTGCGCCATTTCCCGACTCTCGTCAGCAGACGTGCCGAGAACGCGCGCAATGAGCGACTGTGCGGAATTGACGCAAAGTGCTCCACCACCGATGAGGAATAGTTTTAATATTCGTTGCAACATTTTACTCTTTGTAATTGTAGGAAAATCAATCATATTTATGAGCGGCATTAACTGAAAGAACACGTTCATCGCAATAACCGCACCTAAGGCAAGCAACACTTTCGAGATAAACGTATCCCTCCATGCTTTAAGTCTCGCCCCCTCGTCGAGCGGTACAGTCCCGCACACAAGCTGTAGAATTGTTATTAAAACAACAATATCATACAAGCGCTTTACAAGCCCAATACCGATATGAATAAACGAAAAAAGTAAGATGATCGCTATAAAAAACGCTGTAAACAGATTAAACGCTTCCATTTCCACCATTGGTTGAGTGATATACGGCAACCATTCGCTCTCTAAACCCATAATGCTGACGTGTCTGCCGAATACCTTAGTGACGGTTTGCTTTGAAACGTCTATATCGGCAGCAGAATAGCCCGGTCGATACCCGCTACTTACTTCGGGGTTTCCAAATTCATCACGTTTGTAATCGTAATAGCTCTCTCCCCGCTCTGTTTCATACTCAGGGACCCATTTAGTTTTGTCATTTTGATCAGCGAGTATCTCACCGTTTTTATCAACATACATTCCCGTATCAGGGTCCCTTTTATACATTGGATTACCATTCGCGTCTTTCTTTGGAACAGGATTGCCATACTCATCTAATTTGACCGTTTCTCTACCGGGAATCAAGGTGTCGTAATCAATCTCATACGTTTCTTCGACCGATAAATCAAACAAAATGCTTGAATATTTTGTGCTCGAATCATTTGGTCTTGTAATAACATCGACTGCGTATATAAGTCGATTTGAAAAGACCATGAACACCATGACAAAAAACACACAAGCTATTGTGCCTATCACGCCCAAAAAGGTATTCCCAAGCGTCTTAGCGTGTGATTTATTTTCCCCTCCGGTTTTATAGCGCACCACATTAACGATTGTTTTCACAATTCCTGCAATAATCGCAATCACGATTCCCGCAAGGATAAGTGATAACAATACTCTCGAAAAAATTGTATGCGACATAAATGCGTCCAACAAAGTTGTCGAGTGTGACACGCCGGGAGCCTCGTTGACTTCAACGGGGTCAAGCCCTATGAGCACACGGAATGTGTCTCCTACTAAGTCGATGAAATCGTAAAACCAAAACAGGATTTGAGCAAGTAGTTTTTTCAAAGAAATCAACATATCAGAACCTCATAAATAAACCAACGAAACCGTCTACGGGTGCATTGGTCTGCCAGTCGCTAAACGCGGCGATTATCACGGGAACGAGAGTTGCCAATACGAAAACGACGGCAAAACCTATGACTATGTATATCAAGAACGATTTTGCGCTTTTCAATTTGTTTTCATCGCCCGATGCGCCCGCCAACCAAATTCTGACGCCCGCTACTGCGCCGAGGATCCCGCCGCAAGCGCCGAGGACAATGAGGAGCGGTCCCCACCATGCGTTGAGGAACGATTTGAGTACCTCTCCAATGCCGCTGAGTTCTGACGACGTAGACGACGCCAAAAGTGAATAAAACATACTTTTTTCTCCATATCAGGTCCCCACCTTTCCGAAATCTATTTCATCAGTTTTATAACTGTTATTTTATTTTTTGTCGTACTCGCAAGAAGATCAGAACCCCCGCGAATACCACGACCAAAATTACGGCGATCACAATTAAAGCAATAGCTGCTGCATTGAGATAATGTAGTGAAAAATCGTATTCACTCACGTTCCCTATTTCGTCCTCGACAACGAGCCGATAATCGCCAACCGCCGTAATCGTTTGACGAAACTGAACTTCCTTACCGTCCTTATAGAGCTTGTACGTGACGCCCTCTTTTTGAATACCGCCTATCTGAACACTATTTCTTTCTTGTGTTATCGTTACCGTTGGCACGGTATTATCAACCGTGAGCACCAAGCTGAACGTGCCGCCCGTCCCCTCGAAAAGAAGCTCGTAGTTCCCTTTCTCCGTCATTTCAATCCTATCGCCCTGCACGACGGTCACGAAGGCTCCGTCGCGTGTAACGGAGACAGAGTAAAGCGTATCGTCGAATGTGAAACCGTATTCCCGGGCGCGCTTTTTCAAAAGCGTCCAAGAATAGCAACTGATGTTTCCAACGTCGTCCGTTACTTCCAAGACATAAATCCCCTCATCGCTTATCGTTCCGCGTGCATATTGCATACGCTCGCCATTTTTGATAAGCACTGCCGTAACGGGTTCGCCGAACGTAAAAGAAAGCGCTTCCGTCAAAATCTGATTTTCGAATAGCGGAATCGAGGGCTTGACTGAAACAGATTTATCAATCGTGAAAGTCACGCTCTCGCTGTTCCCGACTGCGTCCTTTGCCGTTACTGTATAGTCGCCTTCCTTTTCGACAACACAAGAACCAACAAATTGATAATTTTCGTTTGCGCCGCTTATCCGATAATAAGCGCTGTCGCCCTCTGACACGATTATTTTCACATTTTCCCGCGTTGCGCCTTTCGGCTCCACGCCTTCCAAAGTGATAACGGGCGGAGTGCGATCAATTATGATCTGAAAATTTGCCTTGTTTCCGTGGGAGCTTAGAATTGTGACGTTATACGTTCCCTCTGTGGCCACTTTATCGCCACTGCCATAGGTAAGCCCGTTCGAGTCGTTCTCGATACGGAAGATCACGCATTCCTCCCGCGCTGTAAGGGTTATGGAGGAACGCGAAAGATAATTTCCGAACCCGTCCTCGATATAGTTCCCGGAGACGTCGAAATCGACGGAATACGTGATGCGCATTTCAAAGTCGCGCTTGTTCCCGAGGAAATCGCTCACGGTGAAAGTATAGCGCCCCGCCCCTTCGAGAAGCTCGCCTTCATAAATGATTGTATTTCCCGTGTTCCCGCGTTTGTAAGAAATCGAAACGTCCTCTTCTTCCGAAAAAATCGTGAACGGCAAATTCACGGTGGACCACTCTTCAAGCACTTCTCCCTTAATGTCTTTAATCACGACGTTCGGCGCGGTCTTATCGATCACAATTTCAAACTCAGCGTGATTCCCCGCTACGTCCTCGATACGCACGAAGTATCTCCCTTCGGCATCAATGCGCGCGGAAGGATCGCGCAACTTCCCGCCTTCATCGGTCACTTC
>CAZUNU010000225.1:0-3133 GCA_964622105.1 uncultured Sangeribacter sp.
AATGTGTCCCTCAAACCAAGAATGTGTCCCTCTAAACCGGTTAAAGGGAGGCGTCTTTGATCAGCACGGTGCCGCCGGCGGTCAAGAGGTAGAGAGAGGGCAACGCCGGGAAGTCGTAAGTCTCGCCGTCCAATGACTCTGTGGCGAAGCCTACATTCCAGTTTCCAGGCATCGTGGCTTTGGTGGCTTCCCAACCTTCACGATGCCCGGTCACCTCTATCGCCATGACGGGATAGCGCACTCCCATCGTCGGATCCTGAAGCCGCGCTACCGTCTCTTTACAATGATCGCAGTCGTAATCGTAGAAGAAAACAAGGGTGGTGTCTCGCAATTCACCGAGCATGGTAGATGTGCGTCCGTCGCGCATGATGAGACGGATGTCGGCTGCCTTCGTACCGGGACGGTTTTTCATGGCCTGCACAAGACGATATTGCGACCGCACGCGGGTGGCCTCGGGCAAACGCGAATCTTCGGCATAACGCTTAAGGAAGGGTATGAAGATCTCTTCGTTGCGCATGGGTGAATTGGGATCGTCAAGGTAAAGCTGCGATAGATACACAGCTAAATCGTAGACGGTCTTATCGGGGACACAACGGTCGATAAACGCTCCTATGGCTTTCTCCCGGGCATCGGCCGGCGCATAGTGCAAGAGACCTATGAAGTTGGCAAACGACTGCTCCATGAAGGCGGTGTCGAGGCTCAGGGAGTGGTCGGCCACATCGAGTGCGTCCCAGAAGTGGGTTACAGCGTAGGCAGCTCGCTCGCCGGGGTCGCTGATGCCCTCCGGCACAACCGGCAACGGCAACTCCCCTGCCCTCACAGCCGCACCGGCTGCCTCGGAAGCCGTCCGCTCGTGCGCGACCATGCCTCTCCCCGCACCCTCAGTCGCACCCGTTGATTTCTTCTCGCCACCACATCCGGCCGCCAGGAGCATCATGGCCAAAACGCCCGCTCCAATCCATTTTCCTCGCATCTTCATATTCAATTCGCTCTATCTGATTTCCTCTACAAATTTAGCAATCTCATTGCGTTAGGAATACTCTCCAACCACCATCTTTATCGCTGCGCTCTACGTATTTTTTAAAGACCAGTTGATCAAGCAATTTCTGTACGGCTGTGATGCTGATGCCTGTTATTTCTTGCATATCTGCGAGTGTCAGTGTGGGCTGGGTTTGCATAGCATTGAGGATTTTTGTGTAATTTGGCGTGCGGAATTTAATCTGTTCGCCGTCATACCACCAAACATTATCATTTCGTTCGCTTATGAACAGCACATCATTGTATACCTCCGTAGCTATCAATTCGTTAAAATATTTCATAAATGGACGTATGTCTTTGATGTCTGCGTGTGCACCATCGCTTGGCACAGGACCAACTACAAGATCTGCCTGATGTAAAGCTTCAAGATATCTACTCTTTTCACGGCTACGAACCACGATCATAGGATAATTATGCCTTGTTAAAATATAATTAACCATCAATCTGGCAATCCGCCCGTTGCCGTCTTCAAAAGGATGAATGCGTATATAGCGGTAGTGGAATATGGCCGCCAACTCCACTGGTGACAATTTGCCTTCCCGTTCTGCCATGTTATACCAGTCAACCAAATCAGCCATAAGGCCTGGTGTCTCCTCTGGAGTAGCATATTCAAAACGGTCGCCGTAGCGTGTGATGACACTGTTGGGCCTCGTCTTATAATGGCCAGCATGTATGACATAACTCGTCGGCATACCTCCCGGCAAATTCCTATAAACAGTATAGTCCTCGCGTAACAGTGTTTTATGTAATGTGCGGATAAAGTTTTGAGTCATCGGAATGTCTTTCATTGTAGCCTCCTCTATCATCATCCGCAATCCTACGTTGCTCGCCGTCATTTCCTCCACGTCACGCACGTCGGCCTCTCCAATCACCTTGCCAAACAATAAGAGTATTTCTGTTTGTCCATAAGTCAACGTATTACCTTCAATGTGATTACTGTTGTAATTAAAATCAACGGTAAAACGGCGACTAAGTCTTTCCTTATCTTTTTCGGTAAGTGGTTGTAGGTTTTGCCAGGCTTCAAGAGCTTTTTTTACATTCAGATACTTCATATATCTTTATTTTTGACACAACAAAGTTACGGAAAAGTTTCAAAAAAGGTTCCATAAATATAACCTTTTTTGCAACTTTTCCGCATATCTGTATACTGCACTTTTAAAGATTTACCGATTGTCACCGGAAGGCCTTTCTCTGTGCGGATAACGTCATGGTCAGGATAATGCCAGATCTCATCGTAATCCCTCACCCAATTATTACGTTTCATTTGAATATATCCGGCATTGACAGCCCAGGTTGACTTTCCATTATAGAGCTGGGCCGCGAACTCGTCAATCATCGCAAACTTTCCATCTCCGATGCAATCCATGCTTTCAACCGCAAGGCGACCGCAGTTGTCTTTCTTTCTTGTGATGTAATCAAGCACAACGTCGGCATTTCCGTTTTTTACGCCCGGCCTGTCATGATATTCTATCCTGACTATGCTTTCCGGGGCGAGGGCTGCGATCTGACTTTCGCCAGCCGGAATCCCATCAATGTAAAGTTGCAAGGTGCCTCCGGAGGTCATGGTAATACTGCCCGTCAATTGGTTGACCGAGATGCCTGGTAAAGCAAGCTTCTGCAGGAGCTCCAGACCTGAGGTGGAAGCCTTGACTTTGCTTTTGGGAGGAATTATCACTTTACGGTCGGTTTTTGTAATCGTATTTTTGGCCATCACCATGATTTCATTGAGCATGATCTCAAGGGAGTCGGATTCATTCACTTCATCCGGAATGGTATTTTGTGCGCACACGAAAGGTGCTGCGGTGCATATTAATGCCCACATAAAAAGGATTCTTAGCATGTGTCGGGATTTTGGTTTATTCTTTTGTTATCAGCGAGTAATATAATTCATGGTTCAACGTCGACGTTCTCATGGTTTTCGGCCCCTCGCTGTATGTAGTCTAAATCGATCTCCATACATTCAGTGGTATTTCATAAGAAAGTCACAAAATGAAATTGACATAGCAGATACTCTATGAAGTCCATCAGGTTTCGGATTTTTGAGGAAAACCTTTTGGCTGTATCAGAAAATTTGTTTAACTTTGCGCTTGTCAAG
>CAZUNU010000226.1:0-3110 GCA_964622105.1 uncultured Sangeribacter sp.
TAAGGTTATGATTATGAAACCTAAATTATACATCTATCTTCTGATCTTGATTGGGCTTATAGGTGGGTTAACGCCCACCTTAAGCTCGTGCTCAGATGAAATCTCACAGCTTCCGTCGCCGGCTCCTGTCGGTGACACATTCACCATAACCGGCTCGCTTAACCTTCCGGATATGCCGGAAATAATGACCCGTGGAGGATTTGGCGATACAGAAAAAGCTAACCTGAAGCTGACAATCCTCGAGTTTGATTTGGCCTCTACCGCCATTCAGTCTTTCATAACTAATGTATATCATGCCGAGTTGAAATCTACAACAGCGGTGGCTAATGGTGGCACAGTCACTTTCAATGTTACTCTGAAGGCCGCCACCACCCCCAAGGTGTTGCATCTGATGATAGCTGATAATTTCGTTTCGGTTCCTGCTGATGGTGGATCCGTGGCGTCATTGCTTCCTGCGCTGTCAGTTGGATCCGCTACAAGCCAAACTGAGGCTTATTGGGGATGTGTGGAATTTGAGGATGGTTATACCAAAACTGATGATAACGGTAAACCCGTTTTGCGTGATGAGGTGATAACCACACTGAAAAACGTACCTGTAATCCGTAATTTCGCCAAGATTACAGTGACTGAGAGTCTTGCTAATTTCGAGTTGCTTGGTTTCGACGTTGTGAATTGCCCTACAACCGGCACCATCGCTCCATGGAACAGTGAGGATCAAGAGATTCCCGAGCTATTGGATGGCACAACAATGAAATCGTATAGCGACATCACTAAGCTCCCTTATTCGGGTATACTCCCTTCAGACGTCAACTTCTATAATCAGGAGGCAACTGCCAGAACTTGGGTCGATGGAGCCAATACGAATATGCGTTCTTCTGCAGCTCGTTACCTCTACGAGCATCCTTATGAGAAGACGCGACGTACATATCTGATTATAAATGGTAATTACACGGCCGGGGATGGAACTATTACCCGTGGCTTCTACAAGATTGACATCGGAAAGATAACCACTGACGGAAATTTCGAGTATTACAACATTATCCGCAACATGCAGTATAATGTAGTGATCAATGAAGTCCTTGCCCCGGGCACTGCTACTGTGGCTGAGGCAATTGACAGGGCACCTTTCAACAACCTCTTGGCATCAACCGAGACATCTACCATGCTCAATGTGTCGGATGGTAAGAACATGCTTATTGTCAACGACCTCAACCATGTGATAGTTAATGAAAACCAGGAGGTGAAGATTCTCTATCGCTACATTACTGACGTAACGGGCAGCAAGACTGAAAATAACACAATTCCGCATTTCATAGTAGGTGAGGGCGATGTAATCAAAAAGAATGCAGCGGGTGATTATGAGATTACTAAGAGTAACTCTACTTCAGCATCAGGTAATTGGGTAGAGCTTACGGTCAAAACCAATGCTCCGGATGCCTACGAGACAAAGGAACAGACCATTACAATTGTAGATGGTGAAGGTCTTGGCCGAACCATAACCCTGATTCTGCGGCGTCCGTTTGATTATGTGAAAATGGGTGAGAACACTTCAACCACGCCTGCCACTGTCTACACGGCTATCACTTATCCTGGTGCCCATAATTATTATGGTAGCTCCATACCTAAAAGCCCGGATAAAGTGAGCAATGCCACCGGAAAGAATTTCACGGTCTACTTCAATCTGCCGGATGGTATCCCCGACTCTGTGTTCCCGCTTGAATTTACTTTGGAGGCTAAGCTTCAGGGTGTAGAAAATAATAAGATCGGAACCATGATAGTTACATCCGGTGCATCCCTATTTGATCCTAAGGTCACTGCTATTCAGTATATTAAAACCGTATCGTTGGAGGAATACAAATACCAGTATAATGGTGAGGATGATTCGAGCGGTTTTGATGTGGGCAAAGCGAATACCAATCACACCATACGATGCCGTTTCACAACCATCTCGGCAGTTACAAGCGGTAGCACGGGTACTATACGCATTTACAACGAGTACTTTGTGAATCCTTATGTTACGGCTGACGAAAACGATCCGTATAAGACGAAATGTGCGGAGGTTACATTCACTCGTGATGCAAATGCGGCCGGGTAATTTCCTGATGGATTCCGTCTTTGTTGCTTAATTTGCGTATGAGAAACATAAGATAGGAATTTTTGACAGTCAACAAGTTAACGGGGCTGCAAAGACGGAATCCATTTACCATTCATATGCGTACATTTTGGTGCATATAATTTAGGGGGGAGTATTTTAAAACAACCTTAATATTTTCGCGTATGGCGAGTGCTGAGGTGCGGTATAGGTCTGCTTTGGAACTATATCGCTCCACCGACATGTCGGTGAGGGAAATATGTGCGCAGACCGGAAATTCGGTCAGGGCTTTCAGGGTCTACGTGCAGCGCAACCATCGCGATCTTATGCTCGCCCGTCATGGCGTGGAGGTTTCGCCTGAGAAGGTGGCCGACACCAAGGTGCGCGGACAATGGGGTCAATCTTCACGCACCCATGCCAAGTATAAGGAGGCCGTTTTGGCTTGCGACGACGCGCAATACATAGCCTGCAATGTCTCGGAAATAGCCCGAATGTTTAATCTTTCTCCAGCAGGTCTCGCCAACCAACTGCGCAATCATTTTCCGGAAATCATAGAGAGGCGTGAAAAGGAACGCCAACGGTTAGGCCTCAATGACAACCGACATCGGGGCGCTAAGAAATTTACCCGCGAGCAGTATGCCGGAGCGGTTGACCATCTTCGTAATTCCAACGATTCCATACGCCAGGCCGCAGAGCTGTTTGATATTTCTTACTCGGGTTTGCGTGAGCACCTTCTGGCGTATCATAAGGATCTTGTCGACAGCCGGCTGCAGAAGAGGGAGGAGTCTGAGGGAAGCAGGAAGCGGGGTGGCTTGATGGGTAACGGAAAACGCCATCTGCCCTCGGAGGAACAAATGGCGAAGTATGAGAAGGCTGTTTCGCTTTATCGGAATACGAAATTGAGCTTTAAGGAGATAGCTGATACGGAAGGGGTGACGGTCAGGGGGCTGCGGAATTATATACGGATGTGGCATACTGATTTGATGCATGACGCGCGGTGAGGCGCAGCGAGGCGCGG
>CAZUNU010000227.1:0-3108 GCA_964622105.1 uncultured Sangeribacter sp.
TCGGCGCTATTTATAACACTCTGATCGCTTTGCTCTCGCCCTGCGCCCTCTTGTTCTCTACCGAATAATCGCTTAAAAGTAGTATCAATGCGCGCAACTGTTTTTTCGATTTCGTCATGGTGATAATTCCCATAAAACATTTTGTTTGATTGTAAAAGATTAGTAATCTTTTTATCTAATGTTTGAGATTCTTCAAGTGTCTGCAAACGTCCTTCTGTTTGATAATGATCCCCGCGTTTTACCACTAAGTTAAAATTGTCAAAACTCTCATAATATTCACTGATTTTCTTATCGTATTCCGCGCTGATTTTTCCTTCACCGTATATCTTGCCGAGCATAACGGGCGAATCAGTCACAACAATGTCTACTCCCGAATTACGCAATCTGTCTAATCTGTGATATTGCTCATCTGTTACGTGTTCCTGATCTTTTAATAAATCCAGCTTATTTTCTAAAACGAGCTCCTTTGCGTATTCTGATACATACTCTACGTTGTACCCAGCTTTTTTCAAGGCAGCCGTTAGCTCCAACGCTGCTGTGGTTTTCCCCGCACCGGGTCCCGCATAGAAATTTACAACAAGCGGTTTTTTATGATCCTCTTTTTTGTGTTCTCTACTTATGATCCTTTCTTCCTCTGCGCGTTTCTCTTGGTTAGCGCTCAGAAGGTCCGCCATAGGATTTTTTTCTTGTGTTTTCTCATTCGATACGACGTTTGCTTGTGCATCGAGCTCTGCACTACGCTCTGCATGGAGATAATTTTCTGCAACGTAATCGGAAATTTTCTCTGCATCACGCACTGCATCGAAGAATAAACGCTTGTCGTTCCGAACTGCGTTCAACCAACTATTCAGATAAGCCGCATGGTTCTCGAAGTGGCGCCCTTCGAGGGTGATTCCGAGTTCCCTTTGCATAAAGACGCTTGCAAGCTCGGCGCGGAGCTCTTCGACGGCATAAGAATCTGCGCTGCCGTATGCGCCGAAACGATTCAAGCGGCTTTCATGCCCGGTAGAGTGCGCGATTTCATGCAGCGCCGTCGCATAGAAGTCTTGCATGGTATGAAACGCGTCAATCTTCGGAAGATGAATGCTGTCTGATCCGGGAGAATAATAAGCGCGGTTCCCACCGTCATAATAAATGGGTGCAGCGCTGTTATTGATGATCTCCTCAATCATAACATTCTGCCGAGTACGTTCCTCTTCCGTCATTTTAGGGAGCTCGTCGGTGCGTTCCGGGAAGCGGTCACATTGCTCTGCATTGAATACGGTCGAATATTGCAATACCCGGCGCACGTTCTCTTGCATATACTGTTTTTTCTCTTCGTCCGTCATGTCGCGCACTGTAAGAGAATTAAATTCTTTCTTTGTGTTTTTATCATAAAGCTGATAAAAGAGTACGGGCGAGGATTTCTCGCCCTTCTTAACGCTCGCGCCGAGCTCTTTCGCTTGATTGAACGTAACCCAACGCGAGTCTTTATAGCCCCGTCCTTTGGCAACGCAATAAAGATATATCGAATTGAAACCGTTATAGGCTCGGTTGGTCCTGCCGTTGATCGGCGTCGTTGCATCAATAGCGGTCCACCCGCTATTCCACTCCGTCGGATTCTTCTCGATGCTATCGAGGATCAACGTTACCATGTTGTCGCGCATGGACTTTACTATGTCTTGATAATTTTGCTTACCGTCATTCGTGTATGCCATTTCATTTTCCTCCCCTTGCGATTTCAAGCTCGAATATTTCTTCGCAATCTTCATCAGCAGGAACGTCGTCCAAACTGTCGATCCTTCCAACGCCAAATTCGCGTTGGAGATACTCTTCCTCTTCTTCGAAGGTCATAGCCGTATTCGGCAAGCTCACTTTGATTGTCTTTGTCTCATTCTTCATTTTTAGCTCCTCCTTTTTCCTCGTCATACAATAGCGGTTTTCCATTTTCGTCATATAAGACTGTCATTGAACAACCCGTCGCACATCGAATATATAAATACATTACCTTCGTGTATTTATCATAGATAAATGCGCTATAACCGTCTGCGCCCTCCGCACTTTCAATAACAGTAAAGCGTTCGGGAAACATTTCGTTTGTCATCTCAACTTTATCGCACCCAACAAAGCAAATACATATTGCGATAAACAATACAAATGATACGATCAAACTAATTATCTTTTTCATGTCGAATCTCCTTATTTGACTCTCGGGCGGGGCAACTACGTTTCCCCGCACCCTTTCCTCTCTGATAACACAAGAAGAAAATGAAAATTGTTTCACGCACTTGCTATAAGTTACGCTTATACTTCTAAGCAAGGGCGCCCGCGCGCGGTCTGATAAACACTAACTTTATCGAACCCATTTTTCCTCTGTGTTATCCAATCAATCTCGTATGTACTATATATCCTTATAGAGCGTCCAAATTTTAGACCGGTCTTGTCCAAAATTTGGATTGGTCCATTTTTTAGACCAGTCTATTTTTTAGACCAGTCTAAATTTTAGACCGGTCTATTTTTTAGACTATGTCCCATTGTTGGGTTTAAGCTCGGAGAGTCCCGCCCGAAGCGCATCTATCGTTGCAAAATTGACTTTATAAGCGCAACGTTTAATCTCTCCGTCCTTAAACTCGCGTTTCGTTATGTATTTTTTCTTGGTTAAACGCTCCAACATGGTATAAACGGTCTGTTTTGATTTGATATTGGTAAAGTTCTGCAAATAGCTAATGGAGCCTGCATATTCACTTTCTCCGTCTTGGGAGAAAGAGTGAATAATTGCAAATATATCTCGCTCATTCCCCTGCAATCCCAAAACGGTACTCATCCAACCCAAAACGGTATAATAATTATCGTCCCTTATTTTGTTCACGCCCTTCTCCTTTTGTCAGCACAAAATTGTACTGACATTTATGTCCGTACAATTTATCAGCCGTCGCTATCCATATCCGGGCGCATATTGTTTTTCAGGACGAGAAATTCGACGTCGGACGCAACAACGTCGAACGACGTTCTTTTAATTCCTTTCGAATCTTCATAGTTGTCCGTTTCGATCGAGCCCGAAACGGCAACCTTGTCGCCTTTATGCACGAAGCGCGCCACGGTATCGCCGAGCCCGCGCCAAGCTACGAC
>CAZUNU010000228.1:0-3079 GCA_964622105.1 uncultured Sangeribacter sp.
CATAGTAGATGGCACGGTCGTCGAAGTGTGCCTGATAGCGGTTCTGCATCTCGACAATCAGTTTCCTTCCGTCCTCAGTCGTGCACTTTATATCGTAGATCAATGCCCGGTCACCCTGATAGTCCGGCACCCTCTCCTTGTCGACATAGGTAACATCCACAATCTTCTGTTCCCCCTGGAACAGGGCGTTCAGGAAGGAGATCAGGTATTGCTTGTTTTCCTCGCTTCCGAAAAGCTTTTTGAATCCGAAATCGGTCAGAGGATTTATGTAGATAGTCTTCTTTTCACTCATAGGCTGAAATGCTTTGGATAAATACCACGTACCTATAGACTGTTTTGCAATATGAGGCTTCTCTAAGTTCAGTTAGATAGGTGAACTGTTACTAAAGTCGAGCCATCAAAAAGATCCAGCCTAATACCCGGAAAAATTAATTGCCAAATATACTCACCATTTGCCATATAAACAAGTATTTTAAGCAATTTCCTCGAAAAGTTTTCTATCTCACGCCTATAAATGCAAGACGACTTATTTCCAAAAGTGGATCAAAAATGCCACTTTTGGAAATAAGTCGTATTTTTATCCCTTAATTTTTTCTGTATCTCCGATGTTTTTCAGAGTAAATTATTGATCCTTCAGGTATTGTCTACGCGAATCTCAGGAATACACATGTAAGCAAATATTAAAAATATATAGAAAGCGCACGTTTAGAGATGTTAAATTCATATAGAAAGCGCAGGTATAAATGTAAAGATATGTTAAATCAAGAAAAACGGAAGCTATTCTTGGCAAGGAGAGGGAGTGAGAATCAGGTTATTTCTTGGCGATAAGAGGAAGGTTATTTCTCGGCGATGAGGCGCAGGTTATTTCTCGGCGATGAGGCGCAGGTAGGCTTGGGCCACGGACCGTGCTGAGAATCGCCGCTCCACGTTCTCACGCATGGCTCGCAACAATTCCTCTTTTCCGGAGATGGCGCCCTCCTTCACGGAAAGGGCGGAAGCTTGCTCCGTGTGGGTCAGGGCTTTCCCGGTAAGGGCAGCGGCTTTTTCAGAGATGGCATCGACTGCCCATTCGATGCCTTCGGCAAGACGGCGACCGCCTTCAACGGGATCGTCAGAATACTCCGCTATGTAACCTGTCACCTTATGGTCTACGATGTCGCTCTGGCCTCCTTGATTGAAGCTTACCGGCACACAACCGTAAGCCTGCGCCTCTACCAATGTGCCCGGCAATGTCTCATAGCTCGAGGAAGACACAAGAATATCGGCATTTTCATACACTTTTCTCACCGCATCGTCACCTTTCACCATACCCAAATGCCGGTGAGGAAGAGCAATCCCCTCCAAAGAGGCCGGATTCTTCACATTGCCGAATGTCACAAGCTCAAGACGCGAAGCAAGCTGAGGATAGTCGCGCGAAAGCACTTTCGTCATCTCTACAAGAGCCGGCAGATTCTTCACAGGATCATCAAGGCGAGCCGCACCAAACAATATCGTAAACTTACCGCCATTCATAGAAGATGTGTCAAATGTAAGCCCATCGCTTTGCGATGTAGCATTTAATATCGAATGAGTATCTGAACATGCCAAAGGCATGTCCCTACATTCTTTGAATTTTGACACACCCTCGTCGCGTCTGCTTTCGCGGAGATCGTCAGGTATATGGAATGCGTTTGGAATCACCGTGACGGATTGATTCTTGAGCAACGAGCTTTGTTGCGCCTTGCCTGTGAGCCAATTGCTTACAGCCACATATTTGATTTTTTCAGCCATTCGGCCGAGACGTTTCTTGCGAAGCCACGTCTTACGCGATATATCATTCTCCCCTTTCATGCGTCCTAAAAGGGGACATTCGCCACATTCAGCGGTGTATCTCCGGCATTCCCCGGCATGATGACAGATGCCTGTCATGCACCACATATCGTGCATGGTCCACACCACAGGCTTTCCAAGACGAAGGATCTTACCGACTCCCTTGAGCGACAGCATTCCCTGGTTTACCCAATTGAGCAAGATGGCATCGGCTTCTTTCACGAGAGGATGATTCCATAGAGGAAGACCATCGGAAGCAGTATCGATCTTGAAGAGAGTGGAGCGGTCAAGACCGTTGGCGATGAAAATCTTCAGACGCTCCATAAGGAAATGACGCTTTATCTCCCTTCCGGAAGCGGCAAGTTCCACATATGGAGAATCAGACAATTTCTCCACCACCAGCATACGGGCATCCACACCCTCAGCCCTCAGCGCCTCCATAAGCCGACGGCTCACCACAGCAGCGCCACCTGTAGAGTCGCTCTTATTAATCAATACTATCTTCATGATTCAAAATAAAAGTTTTAAATCCTCCGGCAGGTTACATATCTGAATCGTACCCCTGCATCGGTCGATTCCCATTCACTCTCCTTCTCATTTTTCCATACGGTGCCGTCGAGTGGGAAAGGCAGTCTGGCATCGGCATCCTCACACGCATCATCCACCTCCGTTAGGTAGATTCGATCAGCCAAAGGCATGAAAGCATCATACAGCTGAGCACCTCCGATAACGAAAACCTCAGCATCCTGCGCTGTGGCTACCGCCAATGCCGCTTCCGGGGAAGCCACTACCTGTGCTCCGGGAGCTTCATAACCTTCGCTGCGGGTGACCACAATGTTGAGTCTTCCCGGGAGCGGACGTTTTGGCAATGATTCCCAGGTCTTGCGGCCCATGATGATGGGATGGCCCATCGTAAGCGTCTTGAAATGGCGCAGGTCAGCGGGTATGCGCCAGATAAGGTCGCCCCTTCGCCCGATGGCTCCGTCGCGTCCTGCAGCTACAATAATATTCACGTTTCCCATAAGCATGTCTCCATTTGCTTTTTCAATACTTGCAGAAATAATATCTCCGGCAAAAATAGCCATATCCGCCGACAATAGGAAATTATTTTGTCAAGTTAAGGAAATTTCATTAATTTTGCCAGTATAAACCAAATCGATTCCGATGAATTATTCTATCCTTGACTTCATCAGCCTTCTTGGCGCTGTGTGCCTGTTCCTATACGGCATGAAAGTTATGAGCGAGGGCCTGCAGAAAGTAGCCGGCGACC
>CAZUNU010000229.1:0-3053 GCA_964622105.1 uncultured Sangeribacter sp.
GAATGTGAGAGCAAACTTGATGAATGGATTTATAATATAAAGAATATGGGAGTGACACAGACAGTGGCTTTTAAGGATAATGACGCAATTTTCAATTATCTGAACAGCGTGAGCAGTGTAGCGGCGCTCAGCCACAAGGAAAGGGAGACATATGAGGCAGCCCTCGGGTATTATCGGGATTATCATGCTATTCTCGCCACAGCTAAAGAGAAAGGAATGGAGAAAGGCATGAAAGAAGGCATCGAGAAGGGCTTGAAACAGGGAATCGAGAAGGGCTTGAAGCAGGGAGTCGAGAAAGGCCTTAAACAAGGTCGGCAAGAGGGGGAGATGGAAATGTTGCGGAGGAACGTTGTCAGCATGAGGAGCAAAGGCCTCTCTGATGACACTATTGCTGATGTGCTTGATCAGCCAATCAGCGTAATCTCGGCCATTTCGTAAATTCCTCTGACAGCTCTACTCAGGGTATAACTTTCGACACTTATTATTTGTACATATACACTTATTTTTTGAACATAAATGCTTTTAAATTAACTATTATGAAGAGACATTTTGGATTGGTTCTGGTGGTGCTTCTCATGATGATGGGCAAGGCGGAGACGATGATGGCGAATGACGCGGCACGTTTCAATGTAGCTACCTATAATCTGCGTCAGCTCAACAGTGGCGACGATGCAAAAGGCGATGGCTGGGCGCGGCGCTGCCCTGTGGTGGCAAGTCTGATAAAGTACCACGATTTCCATATTTTCGGCACTCAGGAGGGTTTCAAGAGTCAGTTGGAAGATCTCAAGTCGCGTCTTCCGGGTTATGAGTATACCGGAGTGGCTCGTGATGACGGAAAGGAAGTCGGTGAACATTCGGCTATCTTCTATGACACGGAGATGTTTGAACTGCTCGACCATGGGGATTTCTGGCTGTCGGAGACGCCCGACCGCCCGGGATTGGGCTGGGATGCAGCTTGCGTGCGCATCTGTTCCTGGGGTAAGTTCCGCCACAAGGAGACAGGCAAGGAGTTCCAATTCTACAACCTTCATCTGGATCACGTAGGCAAGCAGGCGCGTGTGGAGAGCGTGTTGCTCGTGCAGAAGAAGATGAAGGAGATCGGGATGAATCTGCCTACTTTCCTGACAGGGGATTTCAACGTAGACCAGACGCATGACATGTATGACGTGCTCTCAGCTTCGGATTTCCTTTCGGATTCTTTTAAGACAGCTGACTTCGTTTATGCTCCCAACGGCACGTGGAATGATTATAAGACTGACGGTTACACGGAGAGCCGAATTGACCATATTTTCGTTACTGACAACGTAAAAGTGGAAAAATATGGGGTACTTACGGATACTTACCGTACATCGCGTGAGGAGGACAGAAGACTCGGTTATGAGCCGACTGCCACCGGTAATACTTCGGGCACAGGGGTGTATGTCACTGAGAATTTTCCGGAGGAGGTTAGTCTGAGTGCTTACAAGAGCCGTGTGCCTTCGGATCATTTCCCGGTCAAGATCAAGGTGGTGATACCTTGAAGGCTTCATAGGTATACGCGCGTATAGAGTGGAATTGTAATGAATGGTTTAATGTGGAACCTGCTTTTTTAATGAAATTTATTGATTTGGAAGCTAAAGGGTTAAATCTTAGTTAAATGCTGCGGGGGATATTAAGCCTTCGGTTGTTATTATAGTCAAAGAATCGTACGACAACGAAACAGGAATCGTGCGAAAAACGAAACGGAAATCTTCAGGCAAGTCTCTTTGCCGGATCCGTGGAATGGGAATTCTAAATTGATTAATAATAACAAATACTATATAAGATGAAGAAAAGAATTTTAGGAATAGCTTTCATGGCAATGTCGCTCATGGCTTTCAACGGTATGGCTCAGTCTACTTCTAACGCTGGAGCCGCTGCTAACAAAACCGAAAACACCCAGTGCGCTAACAAAGAGTGCAAGGGTAAGAAAGGCGATAAGCAGAAGGGCGATCGTAAGGATGGCAAGAAGATGGGGCAGAAGAACCGTCAGAATCCCTTCGAGGGCTTGAACCTCACCGAGGCTCAGAAAACTCAGCTCCAGCAACTCGACGCTAAGCGTAAGGCTGAGCGCGAGAAGAAAATGGAGGCCCGCAAGGCTGAAAAGAAGCAGATGAAGGCCAACAAGCAGAATGGCCAGATGGATAAGAAAGATCTCGCTGCACGCAAAGCTGAGAAGCAGCAGAATGATTCTATACGCAGAGCTGCCCGTGTGGCTGATATGAGAGAATATCTTGTTCAGGTGAAGGAGATAATCGGTCCTGACAACTATGTGAAATTCCTTGAGAATGTCTACGTAAGCGGTGGCATGAAGGGTGACAAGGCTGTACGTCAGGTTCAGAAAGGCGGCAAACAGCACATGGCTCAGGGCAAATCTGGTAAAGGCTCCAAGATGGGCAAAGCCGGCAAGCAGGGCCAGAATGGCAAGCAAGGCAAAGACGGCAAAGGTCGCCAGAACAAGCAGGCTCAGAACGGCACTGTAGCCATGAACTAAGAAATATGATATAAATCGAGTTATGTAAAATGAGAGAGCCTTGCGCTTCCGGATAGGAAGCGCAAGGCTCTCTCATTTTGTGCTATTGATTGGACGCTGTAGCGTTACTTCGGTTTAGATTCGCAATATACGCAACGGTAGCCGCCTTTATGGTCGTGGGCCGGACGGAAGAGACTCTCTACACCCGTCTCCATATTGGAGATACAGCGTTTGTTGCGACAGATGAATTTGCCACGGATAGCGTCTTCCGGCACAAGCTCCGTGGTTTTCTCCGGATCGTTAGCCCATTTCAGCAACTTGAAGATGAGCGCCATGCGCACGAACTTGCCATTCTCCACCTGACGGAAGTAAGCAGCACGCGGATCAGCATCTACGTCTACGCTTATCTCGTTCACACGCGGCAGCGGATGAAGTATTCTCATCTCGGGTCGTGCATTCTGCAGCTTCTCCTTGTCAAGGATGAAGAAATCCTTTACGCGGTCGTATTCATCTTCGTCGAAGAAACGCTCTTTCTGCACACGGGTCATGTAGAGCACGTCGA
>CAZUNU010000230.1:0-3017 GCA_964622105.1 uncultured Sangeribacter sp.
CCTTGGGATCGTAAGCCTCCGGCTTGCGCCCGGGCCATGATAGCAGTCTTAGATCAGTAGGCTTCCTTGGGATCGTAAGCCTCCGGCTTGCGCCCGGGCCATGATAGCAGTCTTAGATCCGCTGGCTTCCTTGGGATCGTAAGCCTCCGGCTAGCGCCCCGGCCATGATAGCAGTCTTAGATCAGGAGGTTTCCTTGGGATCGTAAGCCTCCGGCCATGATAGATGAAGAGTGGAGAGTATAGTCGATAGAAAGCTTAGAGTTTTATTAAAGTTTAGAGTATAATTAAGGCGTGGTTGTTTCCACGCCTTAATATTTTTTCGGACTCTTCAAAATTGCTCTCTTTAGCTAATATCTTTGAGTCTGCTTCGTTGTTATTCGAGGAAACACAAGACTATGACTTGGGCTACTATGACTCGCATGAACATTGTGAGAGGGTAGACGGTGGAGTAGGCTACGGCGGGGGCGTCGTTGTTGGCTACTTTGTTGCCGTATGCGAGGGCCGGTGGATCAGTGTAGCTGCCGCTCATCATACCGATTATCGAGAGGTAGTTCATTTTATATTTGCCACGGGCGATGCATCCAACAACGATGAGGGGCACAACCGTGATGATGAAGCCGTAGAGCACCCAAAGCGCTCCACGCATGTTGAAGACTGTAGCGAAGAATTCTTTACCTGCCGCTATACCCACTGATGCGAGGAAGAGGCAGATGCCGATCTCGCGCAGAAGAAGGTTGGCAGAAGAGTTGGTGTAGGTGACAAGGTGGAACTTATGACCATAAGCACTGATAAGAATTGCCATTACAAGAGGACCTCCGGCAAGACCGAGTTTCATGGGCACTGACATGCCGGGGAACTGTATCGGTAGGCTACCGAGGAGAATACCGAGAAAGATTCCGATAAACATCGTGACGAGGTTTGGCTCGTTGAGACGTTTCATGGAGTTGCCGAGCTTGCTTGCGAGGTGCTCGATATCATCGAGTTTACCTACCACCGTAAGACGGTCGCCGATCTGAAGACGAAGGTTGGGGCTCGCAAGTAGATCCACACCTGCACGGTTTACTCGGGTCACATTCAGTTTATAAGCGGCATGGAGACGGAGTGCGCCAAGTTTTACACCGTTGTATTGGGTCTGGGTTACAAGAATCCTGCGGGATACAACCGGACCTTTGTCCATTGGCCAAACTTTATCAACCTTCTGCCCGATGAATCGTGTAAAGATTTCCTCATCTTGCTGGGAGCACACTGTTAGCACCAGGTCGCCTAATTCGATAGTATCTTTTGAGGTAGGGATAATTACTGTGCCGTCGGGCTTCTCGATACGGGAGAATACATAGTCGCATGTGATCAGCGTATGGAGTTTCTGCATATCGAGACCGGAAACGAGGTCATTTGTAACCTTGAAAGTCACCATCATCGGAGCAGTGGTAGAATCAGATTTCTCATTTTCAATCTCCTGAATCTCCTTATCCACATCAATTCGGAAGAATTTCTTGATAAGGATCATAGTGAGGATGATGCCGACTACGCCAAGAGGATAAGCGGCCGCATAGCCCATCGACATCTGCTGGCTGGCTTCGTATGCTTCAGAATTCACCTGGAGAATAGTCTGCTGGGCTGCACCAAGTCCGGGAGTATTGGTGACGGCACCGCTGAGCACACCGATCATCTCAACGATAGAGGAATTCCCTTCGGCTCCCCCTTGACAGAAATAGATGACGAGCATGATCACGACGTTGAGTCCGATGCCGAGCATGGCAAGCATGTTCATACGGATTCCGCCCTCTTTGAAAGATGAGAAGAAACCGGGACCTACCTGCATACCTATCGAAAAGATAAACAGAATGAGTCCGAATTCACGGAGAAAGTGCAGAGTGTTGGCCTCTACACCATAGCCGAAGTGGCCAAGGATAATACCTACGAACAACACGAAAGTTACTCCGAGCGACACGCCCGCTATCTTGACTTTCCCAAGATAAATGCCGGCGAAAATCACAAAGGAGTAAAGCAGTATCGTGCTGGCGAGAGAAAGATTCCCCGGCTTCAGCAGATCGATAAACCAATCCATAAGTAAAAACCGATTATTTAAATATATATGCTTAATTACCTGTAGAATGCAATCCTTATTTTGAAATAAGGAGAAAACCGTTTTGCCTGATGTGGTAAAACTGTTGCAAAATTACTCAATTTTTATCAAAGGAATATAAAGTTTAGTCAACTTTTTGCTATAGATGGTCGACTCTGGACACCGATGTAGTAAACTTAATGTCATTAAGAAGAGAATTTCTCATGAAATTTTGTTAAATTTGCAGAGTATAAAAATCAAAAGGTAATTAGATATGAAAAAAATCAGAGCAGCCGTAGTTGGTTACGGCAATATCGGCCAATTTACTCTGGAGGCTCTTCAGGAGGCTCCTGACTTTGAAGTTGCCGGTGTAGTACGCCGTAATCCCTCCGACCGTGGTGGTGTCCCCGCAGATGTGAAAGTAGTAGGTTCGATCGATGAACTTGAAAATGTAGACGTTGCAATACTTGCTACTCCTACCCGCAAGGTAGAGGAGCATGCGGTGGAATGTCTTAAGAAAGGTATCAATACAGTTGACAGCTTCGATATCCATACCAAAATCTCTGAACTTCGAGCCAATCTTGGTAAAGTGGCTAAGGAGAATGGCACCGTTGCCGTCATTTCTGCCGGATGGGATCCGGGTAGCGATTCTGTAGTCCGCGCACTCCTTGAGGCAGTAGCTCCCAAAGGCATCACTTATACCAATTTCGGCCCCGGCATGAGCATGGGTCACACAGTGGCTGTCAAAGCAATTGAGGGTGTTAAGGCTGCATTGTCAATGACAATCCCCGTTGGCACCGGTATTCATCGACGTATGGTCTATATTGAGGTGCTTCCCGGTTATGACTTTAATAAAGTGGCAGCTGCAATTAAGGCTGATCCCTATTTTGCTTCTGACGAGACTCACGTTATGCAGGTTGAAAGCGTAGATGCGCTCAAGGATATGGGCCAC
>CAZUNU010000231.1:0-2989 GCA_964622105.1 uncultured Sangeribacter sp.
TGTAGCCGATCGGGGCGTCGAACCATACGTAGAGCACCTTGCCCTCGGCACCCTCAACGGGCACGGGGATGCCCCATTTGAGATCGCGGCTCACGGCACGCGGCTGCAGGCCCATGTCGAGCCATGACTTGCACTGGCCGTATACGTTGGGTCGCCATTCCTTATGATCTTCGAGAATCCATTTGCGCAATGCGGGCTCCCACTTGTCGAGGGGGAGATACCAGTGGCTTGTCTCGCGGAGCACAGGAGTGCTACCGGAGAGGGCTGACTTCGGATTGATGAGGTCGGTGGCGTTGAGGCTCGTGCCGCAGGCCTCACACTGGTCGCCGTAGGCATGTTCGTTGCCGCAATGCGGGCAGGTGCCTGTCACGTAGCGGTCGGCAAGAAATTCGCCTGCCTCCTCGTCGTAGAGCTGCATTGTGGTCTTCTCAACGAATTCACCCTTGTCGTAGAGTGTGCGGAAGAAGTCGGAGGCAGTCTTGCGGTGAGTCTCTGAGGTGGTGCGGCCGTAAACGTCGAAAGAGATTCCGAGTTCCTCGAAAGAATCCTTGATTATGTTATGGTAGCGGTCTACGATATCTTGTGGCGTCACGCCCTCTTTCTTAGCCTTGATGGTGATGGGCACGCCATGCTCGTCGCTGCCGCCTACAAACATCACATCCTCGCCTTTAAGACGCAGATAGCGGACGTAGATGTCGGCCGGCACGTACACTCCGGCGAGGTGGCCGATGTGCACCGGTCCGTTGGCATAGGGGAGGGCCGCTGTGATCAGCGTGCGTTTGAATTCATTTTCCATTCCTGTATTAGGTTTTATATCTTTAATATAAAGTGCAAAATTAATGAATAATTCGCAAATTAGATAAATAATCGGCAGATAAACTGCGGGGACTGTATCTCAAGGTCAAGAAAAGTCAGGATGAGTTTTTGCCAGGATTCTTTCCAGGGAGATGGAGTCGGATATGAAAGTGTCGAATGTGTCGAGCATATCGCGCAGAGATGTGAGGGAGTTCTCGGTCTGCTGGTTATAGAGGGTGCCGCTCATTCCCCGGCTCTCCAGACGCCCTTGCAGGGCCCCGCTCACTCCGCTGACGTCTTCCATCATCTTCATCTGGATGTCGAGCAATTCTCCGATGCCGATGTGCATATTGTTGCCGCTCACCTGCTGAGGCAACGGCACCCCGGTGTTGGCCTTATAGACTATCACGCCGTTAAACCGGCTCCATTGGTCGGCTATTTCCATAATGTTGCCCTTGTCGGGTATGCCCTCCTCCGGGAAGAGCAACACACCCTTTGCAGAAGCGCGTATCACCCAGTCATACAAGGTGATGAGGCGATTAGTGTACCTCTGCTGATCAAGTAAATCTCCTACAAAGGAGTGTATCTCGCCGTCAATGAAGGGATAGGCCGTGAAAATGAACGGGTGGCCTCCGTGGCGATAAGGCGAGTAGCCTTCGCGCAATATCTCGCCCTCTTCCGTCACGTAGGCATACTTCCAGACGTTATCGGCCTGCCATTGCCCCTCACGGCGCAGAAGGGTAGCCTCCGAACGCCAGATTTCTGCCACTGTGATGTGGGTCCTGCCTGCCATCCGTTTTTCCAGGATCCGGTATTCCTCCGGCGACCTGGCGAAAGCCGTGCAGAACCTGTCGGCAGCCAGCTCGTGAAGCTGACCCACAACGGTCATGTCGGTGCCTCTGACGTCTCGTGCGTCAGGGTCGTAGAAGAAAGCTTCGGGTGATACACTTTCCGTCCATACCCCTTGCTCACCGCCGCGGCGTCCGAGCCATTTGCGATGTACCACCATGCCTGAAATGAGAAACTCCTCCATGCCGCGTGCATAGAGGGCCGTCATTCCGTTGCGCCCGGCACGTTGACGGTCGGCCTCATCCCAGGTCTCCATGCTCTTCTGCAAGCGCGAACGGAACACGCCGAGCACATTCCTGACCAGACGGCGAATGAGATTGTTTTTCAGAGGCACGTTCCCTTGGGAATAGATATACTCTTCTTCGGTCATCTTCACGCCACCCGGGGCAATCACATCGTTCCATTGCCGGCCGTAGGCATAGTCTTTGTTGCGTTTGCGCTCCGTGCGGAAGTCGCGTCCTGCATTATGGCAGGTCATAGCGAGGCGAAGCAAGCGTTCTCCGCGCCCCGTGTCATTTTTCTTATTCATAGTCAAAGTGGTGAAATCAAATTATTACACTTGTATCGTTTGCAATTATGTGGCAAAGTTGGCGAATTCGCCGGAGTGGCAACTGATATTCTGCTATTAATGATGAAAATAATCGGAACGCGGGGAATCGCGGGAACACAATCTTTGTTAAAATGCTGAAAAATTTCCCTAATTGAATATTAAAAACGAAAAAATTTGATTAAATTTGCATCAGAATAGCGACACAAGGGTGTTACTATATACGGAGGGCATAAGCCCGAAGAGGCAAGAGAGCCTCATATTCCCGCCGGCCGACGCTTCTTTTTGATCAACCCGCCAGCGGGAGAAAGACCCAGAATTCGATAAGACAATTTCTAACTCTTAATTAATACAAACAATTTTTATGGCAAACATAGATTTGGCTCAGTATGGCATCAAGGATGTCAAGGAGGTTATCTACAACCCCACTTACGAAGAGCTTTTCAAAGCTGAGACAGATCCTTCTCTCGAGGGCTTCGAGAAAGGTACAGTCACTGAACTCGGTGCTGTGAACGTAATGACCGGCGTTTACACCGGCCGTTCTCCTAAAGACAAATTCATCGTACTCGACGACAACTCAAAAGATAAAGTATGGTGGACCACCGAGGAATATCCTAATGACAACAAGCCCGTGACCGAGGCTGCCTGGAAGGAGATCAAAGATATCGCCATCAAGGAGCTCAGCGGCAAGAAGCTTTATGTGGTAGACCGTTTCTGCGGCGCCAACAAAGACACCCGCATGGCTGTGCGCTTCATCATGGAGGTGGCATGGCAGGCTCACTTCGTGACCAACATGTT
>CAZUNU010000232.1:0-2898 GCA_964622105.1 uncultured Sangeribacter sp.
TCCATTCGATTGTGTCGAGTCCGTCAAGCAGGCGTGGTGCATAAGCCGACACACGCAGACACCATTGGTTCATCACCTTCTGCTCCACGGGATAGCCGCCGCGCACGCTCACTCCCTCGCTCACCTCGTCGTTGGCCAGCACAGTTCCCAATGCCTCACACCAGTTCACCATCGTCTCGCCCTGATAGGCTATGCGATAGTTCATGAGGATCTCGGCTTTCTCCTTTTCGGAGTATGCGTTCCATTCGTCGGCAGTAAATTTGAGGTTTTTGGAGCAAGCGGCCTCCACGCCCTCTGTGCCCTTCTCGGAGAAATGCTTCACGAGCTCGGAAATGGGGCGAGCCTTCTGCTGGCGGAGGTCGTAGTATGAATTGAACATCCTGATGAAAGCCCACTGTGTCCATTTGTAGTATTCCGGATCGCAGGTGCGGATCTCACGGCTCCAGTCGAAAGAGAAACCGATTTTGTCGAGCTGCTCACGATATCGGGCAATGTTGTCCATAGTAGTTTTCTCGGGGTGCTGTCCGGTCTGGATGGCGTATTGCTCAGCGGGAAGACCGTAGGCATCGTAACCCATCGGGTGAAGCACGTTGAAACCCTGCTGGCGTTTGTAGCGTGAATATATATCGCTGGCGATATATCCGAGCGGATGGCCTACGTGGAGGCCCGCCCCCGAGGGATATGGGAACATATCGAGCACATAAAACTTCTTTTTGCCGGGTTTCTCAACGGCTTTATAAATCTCGTTGTCGCGCCAGTACTTCTGCCAGCGCTGTTCGATGTCACGGTGATTATATTCCATCGTAATTGTTCGGTTGATTTAGAACCTCGTTCAATTGGTAGTTTACCTTGTTGTGATGATTGAACCTTGTTCGGTTGATTTTGAACCGCAAAGTTACCGATTTTTCAACAAAAAGTAGTAACTTTGCGCCGTATTTTTCACCGGACACCGTCCAATATAACCAATAAACACGCCTTTGGCGTCAATATTATGTCGACAAATACCACAGACAACACCCGGAAAGTCACCACCCGCCGTCTCATCGAAATGAAGGAGCGTGGCGAGAAGATCTCCATGCTCACGGCCTACGATTACTCCTCAGCCAAGATTCTTGACGAGGCAGGCATCGACGTTCTGCTCGTGGGCGATTCCGCGTCTAACGTCATGGCAGGCAACATGACCACCCTTCCCATCACGCTCGACCAGATGATCTATCATGCGAAGTCGGTGATCAAAGGCACGCGGCGTGCGCTCGTGGTGTGCGACATGCCCTTCGGCACGTATCAGGGCAACCCCATCGAGGCGTTGAACTCCGCGGTGCGCATCATGAAGGAGAGCCATGCCGAAGCCGTGAAGATGGAGGGCGGCGCCGAGATACGTGAATCTATCGAGAGGATTCTGAGTGCCGGCATTCCCGTGATGGGTCACCTCGGGCTCACCCCTCAGAGCATAAATAAATTCGGCACCTACAACGTGAGGGCCAAGGAAGAGGCCGAGGCCAAGAAACTGATAGAGGATGCCAAGATGCTTGAGGAGATCGGCTGCTTCGCCATCGTGCTTGAGAAGATACCCGCCGCGCTGGCTGAGAAGGTAGCCAAAGAGGTGTCGATACCGATCATAGGCATCGGAGCCGGCGGAGGAGTTGACGGACAGGTTCTCGTGATGCACGACATGTTAGGCATCAACAAAGGGTTCTCCCCACGCTTCCTGCGCCGCTACGCCGACCTTGCCGGCGTGATGACCGAAGCCGTTCAGAACTACATCTCCGACGTAAAGAGCGGCGACTTCCCCAACGCGGAGGAATCGTACTGAAAACACTGAGCCAGCCTTCCGCGCACACGTGCCTTCGGACAGGAGCGCATTGAAAATGGAGCAACACTCGTATAGAAATTTATAAAAGGGGTGGGAAAGATCAGATCTTTCTCGTCCCTTTTATGGAAAAGTTGAAGATTGGCCGGCAACGGCACGGCAACCTCATACTCTACGAGATACTACTGATTGAGGCTAATGGTTGATCAAGAATATCGGCTATCGACTCATCGGAGAGGCCCTTGCTTCTCATGCTGAGGATGTTTCTCCGCAACATTTCAAATTCGCCTTTAGCTATACCTTCTTCCAAGCCTTCCTTACGGCCTTTCTCCATTCCTTTCTCCCTGGCTGTGGCGAGAATTGCATGATAATCACGAGAATACCGCAGGGCAGCCTCATATGTTTCCCTTTCCTTATGGCTCAGCGCGGCTACACTGCTCACGCTGTTCAGATAATTGAAAATTGCGTCATTATCCTTAAAAGCCACTGTCTGTGTCACTCCCATATTCTTTATATTATAAATCCATTCGTCAAGTTTGCTCTCACATTCAGCCTCCTGCTTCACGAAGCACGGAAGCTGTATATATTGTCCATTTTCAGCTACAAATATAAGCATAATCAATCAAATATCCAATTAAGAAGTGAAGAGAGTCAGGGAATTGAGGCGGAATGGGAGAGGTAGTTGAGGAGGGCCTCGAGGGTGTGGGCGAAGCGGACGAACTCCTGTGGCTTGAATCGGCCGAGATGGCGCGTAGGGAGTGACACCTCAAACGTATTACCCCGTTGGCGGCGGATGATCACCAGTGCACCCTCCGCATGAAACAGGAAACTGTCTTCGCTATAATCAGGCCTGAGAAACGCCATTAGAGGCGCGTTGTCCTTCAGCTGACACAACAGCTCATAGTCCGAGACATTCACGTTGACATTCAACGGCAAGCCAAAGGAATAGATACTGCTCCCGTAGCTCATGCCTCCCCCTCCCTGACTCGCCGAACTATTCTCACGCCCCCGCGAGCCATTGACATTTTGATAACCTCCAGCCGAAGCCTCCCATTCGTTCGGTAACCCCTCGTGGTCAGCACTTCCCC
>CAZUNU010000233.1:0-2819 GCA_964622105.1 uncultured Sangeribacter sp.
CTCTATCGCAAAATGAGCCGCAATTTCCTTTAAGTCTTTCATGATAGCAAATTTAAAGGATATTCTCAAATATCGCAATAATTCCGAAGAAAAAATTTGAAGCTTCACAAGTTACGTTTAAACAAAAAAGAAAAACAAGGTAAAATTGGAGACCTTTAATGCCAGTAGCAACTATGTAACAAAGGATGCTTCCTAAATATAATATAAGGATAGTGGCACTTTACCATAGGTCTATTCTTATATACATTACTTTCTAATAATATACATTTTTAAGGCCGAATTATTTTTTCACCCCCTTTAAATATCTATCAATATTTTCATTACTAAATCAAATTGCGAGGTAAATCCAGAAGTAAAGAAAATAATTTCAAAAAATTTCGTTTTATGTGAGAAAGCATTTTTCATTACGTCGTAAAAGAGATTTTGAGTGCATGTTCAAAATTGCACTCAAAATAAAAAGTATTAACATTGCTGGGTTTATTACGCAAAAATTTATAAATTTGCAATGTGAAGCACCCGAGAGCGGGATAACGCTTCATATACATTTTTTATATTGAGCGTCAAATCCTCAGTTATCTGCTACTGAAAATCTGGACAATTTTCAACCTACGCAGATAACAAGCAATGGCGCTCACGCACTTGATTATACCCCAACAGTAAAGCTGAAGGTATATGACGAGGCGTGAGCTTTTACTTGTTATTTGTAGGTGGGCAGTCCAGAGCCTTCAGTGGAATAGCAGTTGAAGCCCATGCCTTTTCGCGTGTATGGGTCTTCGATTCTTCTATTCGTCCACCCTTAACACCCAGTGATATGCCTACTTTTAATACGTCGGATACTATCCTGTATTTCAACACCCGTGATGAACTTATCAAAGTGAGGCTTGAGAAAATTGCTTACTTTGAAGCCGACTCCAACTATTGCCACGTCGGGTTCATCAACGGAGCGAAAGCCACCCTCCTTACGAGCCTTGTAAACATTGAACAATTGTTGTCAGAAAGATTTAAAGGCGACAACGCCATGTTTGTGCGCATAGGTAAGAAATATATAGTCAACCTCCATTATATTTTTCAGATAAACGTACCACGTCAACGCCTTATGTTGACCGATTTTGACACGTCAAACATAATAGAGCTATCCATCCCTAAAGAGGCACTCAAGAATCTTAAACATCTTTACAAACACGATTAATATGGAAGAAATCATAATTGGAAGGCAAGGAAATCAGAAGATGCCTATTTCCGATCCTACGGTAAGCAGAAAGCATTGCCGACTCACACCGAATGGCGACGGTACATTCACACTCGAGAACCTCAGTTCACTCGGCACAAAGGTTGATGGCATTGATATCATCCAGACCACCGTCACTCCTGATTCGCTTATACAACTTGGGCCTAACTTCAAAGCTAAACTTAAAGATATTATTGGTTTATCATCGCAGTCTCAAGCATCCGGGGCATTTCGCACTACACCGCAAGCGAATGTGAATTCTAAATCCTCCGCTAAATCCGTACGTCCAACTCAAAATTCTGCCGAACAACCAAAATTCAGCGTTTCTCATCTCAAGAGAATATGGGAAGAATACGAGAGTCACAATCTTGAAGTTGCAGAATCCCAACACAAAATCAATCTTACGCGTACAGGCTTAGGTATATTCACGATGTGTGCTATGCCAACGCTTTTCTTCTTAGGACCTGTAGGCTATGCTCTTACTGGAATCGGCATTGTTGGAAATATTTACAGTTTCATAGGAATGAAGAATGTTGATACTCCAACAACACGTAAACAACGTCAGGATGAATTAGAAGAAAGATGGGTTTGTCCGAATCCCAAGTGTGGCCACACATTATTGGCCAAAAACTATAGAGCCTTGCTTCGCGATTATGTTCATCCCGGCATCCCGTGCCCGTTCTGCAAATGCACCTATACCGAATGATAGGGTCTTTACAGGAGGTATGATTTTTATTCATTCTTTGTTTACATGAAATATTCTGATGGTATATTAATGAAAGCAAAATTTTTTAGATGGTAAATCATGGAGCTTCTGATATCGTTATCAATTATTACCTTTATTGTCTTAATTACCATTTTTCTCCTGACCTTCCCCGCTACAAAAGGATGGGCAGGAGAAAAACTTGTAGCTTATAAGCTAAAGAAATGTTTTCCGAAAGGAACTGTTATTTTCAACGATTTGTATTTCCATAATGGAAAACGTTCCTGCCAGATCGACCATCTTGTTGTATCTCCCAATGGAATTTTCGTTATTGAGACCAAGAATTATCTCGGTTTGGTTTATGGAAATGCCACTGATTACTATATAAGGAGGAAAGTTCTTCTCAAATGCTACAAAACATATAATCCGGCCAAACAAAATGAGCGTCATATTGACTACTTAATCAAAAATCTCCCTATTACAGGTTCTAAATTAAAAGCCTTAAACTCCATAATTGTCTTTGCGGCATTTACTCGACTTCGACTCTCTGATAACCCAGGTAATATAGGCACACTACATCAATTACCCTATATGTTAACTCGGTACTCTCATCCGTCAATTTTATCAGAAAAGGAGTGTAATCTCATTATTGAAGAACTCAGAAGCTATAACCGCCGTTATTAAGTTTCATCAATTAAACCCTACCTTTCATCAATCATATTCCCCTCCGATTATCCCTATAAGGCTTTATCAATTAAATTTGCACTCATTCAAAAATCTCTTTGAAATAATACCTTTCATCATGCAACTGAAAGACGGATCTCAACTTCAAAACGGAAAATACCGAATCCTCCGCGTCCTCGGGCAAGGAGGATTCGGCATCACATA
>CAZUNU010000234.1:0-2777 GCA_964622105.1 uncultured Sangeribacter sp.
AAGAGCGGTTTCATGGCTCGTCTCGAAGAGATGCAGCGTCAGCAGCAGGCCATGCTCCGCGAGCAGCAGAAGCAACAGGGCAAACGCCGCAACTGAGGCTTCGTAGTCAGTATCAATCCAAGGCATGACCTGATCATGCCGTAAAATATCATTATCCACTTATGAAGGGATTGCGGACAATAAGGATTATTCTGTCGGTTGTCTTCCTGTTGGCAAGCGTCGTATTCCTTGCGTTCGGACATTATGCCGGACAGCTCGCCCGCCTTTCTGAGCGTATTCAGATCATCCCTTCCCTGTTGGCAACCACCATGGGGGTGACAATCGTATGGATTGTCATCTCCCTTTTTTTAGGCCGTGTGTATTGCTCCACGGTGTGCCCCGTCGGCACTCTCCAGGATATAGTAATTAAATTCAGACGCCGGCTGCCGGGCTTCAACCGTCCGTTCAGCTATCAGCCCCCGCGTAAGGTCAGGTATCATATACTGGTGATATATGTGATTTGTCTGGTGGTAGGAGTAGTGGCCGTGCCTTATTGGATAGAGCCCTGGAATATCATGCGCAATATCTGCTCCGTGATAAATCCCGATGCCGTGCAGACCACGTGGATCACATTAGGCATAGGCGCCTCGGCCGGAATTGCGGCCGGCATCGTGTCGGCCGTTATGCTGCTCATATGCGCTGTCTTCACCGGGCGGGGATTCTGCACGGTAGTCTGCCCGATAGGCACTGCCTTGGGTGTACTCGACGGACTGACACTCTATCATATCGAGATTGACCCCGACAAGTGCATCAACTGCATGAAATGTGAGGAGGTATGCAAGTCGCAGTGTGTGAAAGTGGCCGGGCGGGTAGTAGATAATTCGCGTTGTGTGCGCTGTTTCGACTGTCTGAATGTCTGTCCCAACGATGCGATACGTTTCCAGATCGGGCGCAACCGCAGGGCCACTCCGCTCTTCCGTAAGCAGGGAGCGGTGAATCCATAAACAATAATATAAAATGAAACAATATCTTCAACTTCTACAACATATACTTGACAACGGCCACGTGAAGAGCGACCGCACCGGCACGGGCACAATCTCTACTTTCGGATATCAGATGCGGTTTGATCTCTCGGAAGGTTTTCCACTTGTCACCACAAAGAAAGTGCATCTCAAAAGCATCATCCACGAGCTTCTCTGGTTTCTTGCCGGTGACACCAACGTGAAATACCTTCAGGAAAACGGAGTGAGGATATGGAACGAGTGGGCAGATCCCGACGGCAACTTAGGCCATATCTACGGCTATCAGTGGCGTTCGTGGCCGGCCTACGACGGCACATTCATCGACCAGATTGCGGAGGCTGTGAAGACCATCAAGGAGAATCCGGATTCACGCCGTATAATCGTGAGCAGCTGGAATGTGGCTGATCTCGACAATATGAATCTGCCCCCCTGCCACGCGTTTTTCCAATTCTACGTGAGCGAGGGAAAGCTCTCACTTCAGCTCTATCAGCGCAGTGGCGACAGCTTCCTTGGCGTGCCTTTCAATATTGCAAGCTACGCGCTGCTCACTATGATGGTGGCTCAGGTATGCGGCCTGCAGCCCGGGGAATTCATCCATACTTTAGGCGATGCCCACATATATCTGAATCATCTCGATCAGGTGAAGACACAGTTAGCCCGGGAGCCGCGCAAGCTGCCCCGGATGAAGATAAATCCTGATGTAAAAGATATATTCGCTTTCCGCTACGAAGACTTCACTCTCGAGGATTATGATCCGCACCCCGCTATCAAGGGTGAGGTAAGCGTGTAAAGTTCACGTCCGGAGAATGGCGCTACAGCACTGAGGTTCACGCTTTGAGGGAGTAGACTTTCTCGCGTATCTCGGTGGCAATCTGCTTTGGAGATTTGCCGGAAGCTTTGAGTTCCTTCCAGCTGATCGGCTCGCCGAAGATTATGCGGAATTTCGCACCTCTCGATTTGCACACTTCTCCGGGAAGAAGCACCTGCTCCATATTGAATTTCACCCCTAATTTCTTACGCCATTTGGCTGTGCCGTAGAAGAGGGATGTATTGGTGCCCTCAAAACGCACCGGCACGATGTCTCTCTCATATTCTATGGCCTTGGATACGAATGCTTTCTGCCATTCAAGATCGGAAATGGAACCGTCGGGATGACGGCGCGACACAAGGCCGGCAGGAAACTGCAGGATCTGCATCGAGGAGGCCATGGCTTCGTTGATGGCCTTGGCTGCCTCACGCCCCTGACTGCCATACTTGTTGATGGGCAGGAACACATCGCGCAGTGGCTCAACGTTCATAAGCATGTCGTTGACAAGGAAACGCACTCCGTTGTCGCCGTAGCGCTCTCCGAGAATTGCTATGAGGGTGATGCCATCGAGTCCTCCCAGCGGATGGTTGGAGGCAAACATGAGACGCTTCGAAGGAAGCTGGTCGAGTCCGATCACCTCAACCGTTATGTCGAGATACTCGAGAATACGGCGTGAGAAGGCGGAACCTCGCGAGGGATATGCCATGCGGAGCATTTCGTTCAGCTCATCCTGGTGTATCACTTTCTCAAGCCCCGAAATCATGAAGCCCGGCACAAAACGACCGATCCTGCGGGGCAGACGCTCCCGCAGGATGGTATGTAGATTTATTTCAAGTGGTCCGTTCATATCCTTATCCGTTCACGCTGTCTTCCTCGTCCCAGAATTCATCTTCCCAGTCCTCATCGGTCATATCCGACGAGCGGATATTCCTGATATGCGGCGAGACCGGATCAGGCAAGACCACGAT
>CAZUNU010000235.1:0-2743 GCA_964622105.1 uncultured Sangeribacter sp.
ACTCCTGTAGGAATCAGCCACGGTTATGCTCCTGCCGAGCAATATCGACCCGGCGGGGTAGCTACCTTTACACCGCAAACGGATGTCTATGCGTTAGGGGCTACGCTCTTCACTCTTCTCACCGGCACAATTCCGCCACACTACAGTGAGATCCTCGATGACGGCCTGCCACCCCTCCCCTCCTCCATCTCTTCCCAAACCTCAGCTGCAATCGAACACGCAATGCAGGTGAGCAAAAACAAACGCCCCGCAACAATTTCAGAATTTGTGGAAGATCTACCTGACTCTATACACAATTCCCAATGTGAGGATTCAGTCAAAGTGGTAAAAGAGAATAGGAAAGAAGAGACTAATAATGAAGATTGGGAAACTGAAGCCACAAGGCTGGTAAATTCATTTGAATCTTATCATCATTCCTCCCTCGGTCATAAACGTCAAATATTCAAAAATGACAACGGCAATAACATTGAGATAGAGAATGAAAACTTCATTGATTTAGGTCTATCGGTGAAATGGGCAGAGAGAAATATCGGCGCTTGTTCAATAGTAGACCCAGGAAAGTATTTTGACAAAGGCCCAGCCAGTGATAATTTTGAAATATATGAATGGAATCTTAAAGGTGCGAAAGTGCCATCTGCCATACATTTCAGAGAACTCATTGAAAAATGCACTTGGGAATGGCTTGATCATAATAACTTCTATGGATATAAAGTTACAGGACCCAATGGCAATTTCATTCTCTTTCAAGTGACGGGAGAAGGCAGCATGAATAAAGAAGATTTTAATAAGACAAACTATGGGATATTATGGACTAACGAGGCCATAAATAAGGAATATTCGAGCTCTTCCATGGTATTCTATTTTAATCCCTTTACCTATAAACTCATCCATTATCCCTCCTACAACAAAAGGCCCATCCGTCTAATCACAGAATAAAACATTGATATGAAAACGAAAGTACTGATAACACTATCTTTAATAATATTCAATTCATTTATATGTTATTCTCAATTTGGTGCCTCTATTTCTCGGACAGGCATATCTTATGATGAAATGGAAGAAGCGTCGAGAGCTATAAAGAGAGGAGAATTTTCAACTGCGAAATCGATTTTAGAAAAATATCCTGACGACCGCTCAGCTCTTAATTCCCTTGGCTTTATTCAAGAGTCGAATCATAACTATCAATCAGCTATCGATTACTACGAGAAAAGCGCGAATAAGGGCAACACACATGCAATGCTAAATCTAGGCAGACTTTATTACTCTGGCAAAGGAATCAAACAAGACTATGCAGAAGCTCTTAAATGGTATAAGAAAGCTGCGCACATTGGATCTGCAATAGCTATGTACAATCTTGGATATATGTATCTGAAAGGATTGGGGACGCCTAAAAGTAAACAAAATAGTTTGCAATGGTACAAGGCAGCCGCCTCACAAGGTTACAATAAGGCTCAAATCGCCGTAGATAAACTATCAAATAACAATATCTGGTTCATATTTTAAACCCATTTATCTCCATAATTCCATCCATGCTATCTCTTAATTCAATTCTTCAAAATGGTAAATATAGAATCCTTAATCCTTTAGGACAAGGAGGATTCGGCATAACATATTTAGCTGAAGACACGAAATTAGGTAGGAATATTGCTATTAAGGAGTTGTTTATTAAAAATCTCTGTTGGAGAGAAAACAACAACGAGCTAAGATATGGTCCTGAAAATCGAGAATTATTCACAAGATTATACAAGCGATTCTTTAAAGAAGCTAAGAATCTCGCATCTATCAATCATCCTAACATCATTCATATCCATGATTGTTTTGAGGAGAATGGCACTGTGTACTATGTTATGGATTTTCTTGAAGGAGAAAATCTGCAAGAGATTGTCAAGAAACAAGGACCTCTTTCCTCTAAGGAGGCACTCGAAATTATTACTCAAGTTGCAAAAGCGGTAGAATACATTCATAATAAGAAAATGACTCACTTTGACATTAAACCATCAAACTTGATGGTCATGAAAGAATCAAAGAAAGTTATTCTAATAGATTTTGGGTTATCTATGCAATTTGAAACGGGAGATGCGAATACAACAATGCTACCGGCTATCAGTGATGGCTTCTCGGCCATAGAGATGTACAGAGCTTCAAGTTTTAATACCTTCTCACCCCAGACTGATATATATTCTTTGGGAGCTTCGTTATATTACTTAATAACAGGTGTTGTCCCCCCTTCAACTTTAGAAATTGCTACCGGTGAAAAAATTGTTGATTTCAGTAAAGTACCTGAGGAAATGAAGAAAGTTCTTTCTCGGTCAATGAGCTTATCTAAATTTCATAGAATTCAAACGGTTAATGAATTCCTAAGATTGCTTCCAATTTCGTGCCCTTCCTCAGTCAGTTCAACTACTCAACGATCAATTGATTCAAGAATCGAAGATAATACTATCCTTCTAACAAATTCGAATAAAATTGAAACAAACAGAAACAATACAATAATTGCAAATCAAGGAGAAATGCCCAAGACCAGCATGAATTCTTTCTTTAAGAAACTTATAGTTTTCTTGGTTGCTATTGGGATTATTGTATTTATTTTATACGCCTGTGGGTTTATAGTATTTTGGGACAATGTGGCACCAATTTCTTTAGGTGTTTGGGAATAATGAAGTTCTTTGCCTCTTTAATGGAAATTACTCTTATTCTCTCTATTTTGATTTCATCCATTATTCTTACCATTTCATCAATTATC
>CAZUNU010000236.1:0-2692 GCA_964622105.1 uncultured Sangeribacter sp.
AATATATCAAGGGCATTTTCAATGACGATTACACCGAGCTTATCCTGAGCGATGGCAGGCGTGTCGGTTATAAAACCTTTGAGAATGTCCTTCATTTTTGGGAGGGCAGCTATCTAAGCCGTACCAAGCAGAGCTTCTACGATTGGGGCGTTGTCGCAAAGCACTTTGAAGCAATGCGGCTGCTCGGTCAGTTGCAGGATACAATAAAACCGATTCCGTCGCTGGACGGACAGCTTACACTAATGTTTGAGGCAGGGGAAACGAAATCCTCTGCCTTTACTTTTTCTCAGGAGATTATCGACGCTGTTCTCACCCGTGGCAGCGGCGTATCCGAGGGAAAAATGCGTATCTATGAGCACTTTGAAAAGAGCCTGTCCGCAAAGGAAAACGCAGACTTTCTCAAAGAAGAATACGGTTGGGGCGGCTCTTATCCTGTCATTGTCGGCGCAGGGATTGACGAACAGCACGACGGTAAGGGTATCCGCATTTCCAAAGATATTGGCGAGGATAAGCCGCATATTAACCTGACTTGGAATCAGGTGGAAAAGCGGATTGCCGAACTGATACGAATTGACCGCTACCTGAATCCAAAGGAAAAAGAACACTACCCCGTATGGCTTGAAAGGCAGGAAGAACGCCGGGCAGAGCTTGCGGAGGAACGGAGAAACAAAGAAATCCTGAATACCGCACCGCCCGAAAAGAAAACTGCCGTAGAGCCGGATACCGCAGAGTATGCGTATCATCTTGGCGATACCGTTTATATGGGTGCGGATGAATATGAAATTCTGTCCTTTGACGATGAGTGTGTAGGACTTTTTGACACGCAGTTTCCGTTACTGAACAAGGAAATGGACAGAGCCGAGTTTGACCGCAAGGTGCGGGAAAACCCGATGAACGACCACCTGAAGGTGACAGAACCGCTGTCGAAGCAAAAGACCGATGAAGAACCGGAACTTCGCTTTAGCACTACCGAGTTTGAAAAACTTATTCCTTACCATATGCGTTTCAAAGCTACCGATGTGGTAAACGGTAACGAAATGTATTGGGTAACACAGGGCATTTTTAATGTCGAAGATTTGCGTGATTTTCAGCAGGCGGTAAAGAAATATGACGGTAACATCAAAAAGTTCTATGTGACTTCCCGCAGTATAAGTTCCTACTTTTTCAAGGAAGATATGGCAGACAAGGTTTTGGCAATCGTCACACCGGACGCAATTCTCAAAGACGATTATATTCACGCCATAGAAGAAGCTGGTCTTAGTGAGTATCTGCACCCTGAGATTTCAGAAGAAGCTGTTGGAGAAAGACAGATAGACGATCCGAACACTACGCCTATCGGTGACGATGATTACTATTTCCATCGTCCGGGTATGGGCGAATATGAAGCAATCTACTACAATCCCGACGCAACCGCCGGAGGGCAGTTTGTCGTTTTGCATTTACCTTATGAACTGATAGCGGAAGCGAAAGAAAACAGCAGCTCCGCAAATGAGTTTTATGAGTATCTCGACAGCAAAGCTTACACGGAACTTATTGACTTTGGTACGCAGGAATTTACCGATTACCTTGAAGCCTATGCAGAACCGGAGTCTGATTTTATCGGGCGAACCGAATCGACAATGCAAGCTCTTGTCGTACAGGCAGAAAATGCGCTGGACAATGACAAAAACCGCTATTCTATTCGGCTGTTACCTAACGAGGGCGGCATTACGGGTATTTGGGACTCTAAGCGTGAATGCTTCTGTGAAGAAAACAATCAAATCCTTCGTTTTGCAGAACAAGATAATGCAATTTCATATTTGTCGAATATTCTGAAGGCGAAAGGAATAGAACAGTTTACTCCTGTGTTCACCACCCCTCTTGGATTTGCTTATCGCATTGGAGATACTCTTTCCTCAAAAGCTACCGAATCCAACGATGTGCTTATGGTTATAGAGCGAGTGGATGAGGATGAGGTTTGGTACACTTTACCGAGCGAACCGCAACAGGAAGCAATAAATGTTGACCGTAATTCCTTTGAACGCTATCTTGATACCGGATATTTCTCTGTTAAGGAAAACACACCGGAGGTTGTTCTTGCCGCAGAAAAAGCGGAAAATCTTTTGCCGACAGAGCAAACTGTTTCTACTATTAAGGCAGAGAACCCTAACGCCATTCTCTTTTATCAGGTTGGCGATTTCTTTGAGCTTTACGGAAACGACGCCATATATATGTCGGATACCTTTGCTCTCCATCTTGCGAACAAAACGGTTGATGGCAAGATTGTCCCGATGTGCGGTATTTCCTCCAACCGTATTGAAGTATATCTGAATATGCTGAATGACAGAGGGTTGGATATTGCCGTATGCACTCTGGAGAACGGCGAGCGTGTAACAAGACTTGTTGTATCACAGGAAAAACTCGATTCCACAGAGTCCTATCCTGTCGGTAGAATCGACTATCTCTACACGGATGGACGGGTGCGGGAAAGTATCGAGTACACCAGCGAATATAAATTTGTAAAGGACATCATAGAAGAAAACCATTACGGTGTACCGATGACCGTCGTATTCTATCAGGATAAAGACGGCAAGACAATACCGCAGGATTTTATATCGGAGCTTGACCCGCCTGTGCAGGGCGTAAGGATTGAGGATTTTCCCATTCCCGAAAACCCTTTGCTTGAACAGGCAAAGCAGCTCATTGACGAGTT
>CAZUNU010000237.1:0-2678 GCA_964622105.1 uncultured Sangeribacter sp.
TCAAGGTTTCATATCAGCTGTCAAGCGGGCCAAAGACTCCTTAAACACATGAATCACCAGTATTTTTTCCAATCAAGACCAACATGCCCGGGTATATGTCGGTAGCAGACATTAGAGAGGTTTAGGATGAGATATGCTATTACCTGACCAAGAAGATTATAGAAGCAAAGAATTTTGCTGAATAATATCCAATAGAGTGGTACCGTTATGAATAAGTATGGCAAAATTGGAACATAATCCGCAGGAGACTACCTCAGTCTACTACAATAACATCATCAGACGCAACGTAAGTCCTATCACTGTAGGTGAGCTTGATCCGTGTATCTTAGAAGCATTTAACCGGAATATGGTCCTCGCTTTCCCTGACGACAATGATGTGCTTTATAGGGTAAGTTATCTTGTTCCTTATATACTTCAAAACATAGATTGGCAGGCATATGGTATTCCTCTTGAAGCGTGGCAACTCAGATACTATTATCACCGTGACAGGTTTCTCAAGAAAACTGGTTTGAGTTGGACGGAATTTATGGGTCATGAGCCGATGCAAACGGCTATCGAGAGACTCGGACTAAAGCCGGAGCCGGTATTCGAGTTTATCTTGTTTCTTTCTTACTATTACCGCCTTCGTTCCGATTTGCGCTATTCCTGTATGGAGCAACTTGACTTCTTGACAGCAGAATTGGATTCAGATTTAGATGCGTCTGTACAAATGGATATCAAGATAGGAGGGAAGCATTTCAAGATAAGTAATTCGGGATTCCTGAGGAAGATGTTTCATTCTGTCGACCGCAGGAAACTTAACTCCGGATCGTTTGTGCATGATTTTTATGAGGGTTCTTCAAGAGATAAAGTTAGAGCACTTGATTACTATATAGTAAAGACTCTTCTCGATTACCTTCCCACAGACAAATCGTTGCGTCGCGGTGGTCGCTTCAGCCAAGCGGAACGCAACTTCGGGCTTTCGGTGCTCAGTATCTGTAAACGCCTGCCCGATATAGACCGCGAAGGAGAATGTAGCCAGGAGAACAACGCCACATTCGATAAACTTATGCGAGACTTTAAAGACGTTCCGATTCCGTTTGCGATGGAGCTTTTCCTGTAAGGGTCTGTCTTGAAATATCTCGTGAAGATAGACGAGGGGATTGTTGATAGAAATATTTGTCGGGCATAACTGGCGACAGATATCCTGTCGGTTTTGATCCATAATAATACCAACTTATTGATTATCAAATAGAGTAAAGACATAAAAAAGTTTTTACTCTTTCTTTATGATTCCATAGATATTAATTTTGCAGTGTTCAATCACAAAATCAAAAGAATTATGAAAAATCATATGGAAAACTGGATCAACCTCGGGATGGACATTGTTTGCAGCAAATATGTCCAGAAGTTTCTCAACACACTTTTTGGCATAAACCCCTCAGATTTCAACTTGGGCTTTAAGAAGAAGCATGGGGAATGGTTTTCTGATATCAAGAATTGGCCGAAGGCGTATGAGGAAAATCAGCTGATGGTGTGCGGCGCAGATAAGCTACTTGAGCACCTCTCCGACGGTCATTCATACCTAATGTTGAATGTGAAGACATCCGATCCTCATGATGAAGGTTATATCTGCCTTGATAAGATTAGGGAAGACGATATGGGAGGAACCTATATTGTATGCGACTATCCGGAGTTTACCAGAACCGTCTGGCTCTGCAATGTCACCAAATTCGTGATGGGACAGCATCCACAGAAGATATGGTTTAAATTGACCGGTTTCGAAAGAATGTATTAATTTAAAAACATCGGAGTATGAATACCTATAAATTTCCTTACTAAACTCAGATTTTTGTAAAAATTGCGATTATAATAGCAAAAATTTGTACCTTTATAGTCTCTTAATCGTGATTTTTTTCTATTGCAGTTAAAGTTGACAATCAGAAAGAAATAATTTTTGGTTCTTCAGACATGAATGTTTCCCGTGCATTCAGTTAGATGGAGAAAGACGGAGAGAACGGGAAGGATGCACCGGAGTTATAGGACTAAAGTTAGCACTTATATGGCCTTTAGTTATGATACTCCAATTTAAATGTTATAAACAAATGCAATTGCTAAATACTTTTCTAAATAAAATAAGTAGTTTTATAAATTCAATCATTTTCCATAGTGAAAATAATCCATATGAATCGCGTACTGAGGATAAAATATTGAGGAAAAACAAATTGGAAGATTTTAAAGTGGAGCTTCCGTTCTTTATTCTAAAACACGCGGTAACTCTAACGCAATGGCAATCGGTGATGCCATATAATAATGAGGCTACACTTTCATGGAATGAAATGAATGAATTCATAGAAAAGGTAAGTCAAGAGCTCAAGATAAATTTTAGACTTCCGACTCATGGTGAATGGGAATATGCACAATCCGTTTTTCCAATGTTAAAATTGCAAGTTCACAGCGCAGAAATATCATTTTGGATTTATAATCGACCCTATGGTACAATTATAGACTAAAGATTTCCTCATTTGAGAAGATATGATTTGTGTGATGGAACCGCCAATCTTCCTTTTGAAATTTTTGTAGCCTATGGCAATGGACATGACTCCATTGCATTATTTTTGATTACACATGATGATTGTACTCTCATTAAACCCAATGATACTTTTAATGGCAGTGATTTTTACTATGTTTCATGACTA
>CAZUNU010000238.1:0-2646 GCA_964622105.1 uncultured Sangeribacter sp.
GATACTGTCATCACCGTAGCGGTAGCCTGTTGCTTCGGTTTCTGAGCGGCCTGAAGTTTGTCAAGCTCCACAATTGTGCGTAAGGCCCCGAATGCCACTTCAGCTTTCTTTCCAGAAATGCTAAGGATCTTACCAACAACTCCCCCATTCGACATCCTTACATAATCTCCTGCACTGAGGGAACTGCGCACGGCTACAACTGCTTTTTTCTGTTGCTTGCGCGCCGCCTCAGTCTTTTTACTCTTATGGCGCAAAGGCTTTAACACCTCGGGTTCATCCAGAGGTTCATCCTCGCTCTCAATGCTTCGTTTGTAATCCTCCAGCTCCTTTCTTATCTGACGAGTCCTCTCTTTCTCTGCCTCCGCCTTTCTTATCTCATGAATAGAACGCTCGATCTGCGCATTTGCACCAGCCAAGATCTCTTTTGCTTCCTCTTTGGCAGCTCGGATAATGGCAGCCCTCTGCGACTTCAGATCGCTTGAGTTTGATTCATACGTTTCAAGAAGTTTATCGAGTTTATGCTCCTTTTCCTTTATACCCAGGCGCTTGTTCGCCCAGTAACGTCTGTCGCGCTGAATATCCAAAAGATATTTGTCGATATTGACATAATCGCTGCCCACGATTTCCCGGGCTCGTTCGATGACGTCTCGAGGCAGACCGGTGTTTCGGGCAATCTCAAGGGCAAACGAACTACCCGGATTCCCTATGGAGAGCTGGAAAGTAGGACGAAGATGCTGTCGGTCATAAAGCATCGCACCGTTTACAAAGCCCTGTTCGGAATCTGCAAAAGTCTTGAGGTTTTGATAATGAGTAGTCACAATTCCCATGCACCCGGATTTACCTAAATCGGTAAGAATGGATTGTGCCAATGCTCCTCCTATCTGTGGCTCGGTACCGGAGCCCATCTCATCAGCCAATATGAGAGTCTTCGAATTGGCATTGAGAAGGAAATACTTCATATTAGCCAGATGCGAAGAATAGGTTGAAAGATCATTCTCAATCGACTGCTCGTCGCCAATATCTATGAAAATGCTGTCAAACACTCCCATATGTGAATTGGAATAGAGTGTAGGCAGCATACCGCACTGCATCATATATTGCACTACGGCCACCGTCTTCAGGCAGACCGATTTACCACCGGCATTAGGCCCCGAAATAATAAGAATACGCTTCTCCTTGGTTAGCATGATATCAAGCGCCACCGGCTCCTTTCCCTGCTGTCGCAATGTCATGAGCAAGCCGGGATGTATGGCATGATACCATTCTATCTCCGGATTTTTCTCGATATTCGGCATTTCGCCATTCGTATCAGCGGCAAAACGCGCTTTGGCTTTTATGAAATCAAGTCGGGCCAGAATCTTGCAACCATCGATTATCTCCTCTATGTAGGGCCTGATCTGATCTGATATAGCAGTGAGAATGACAGCTATCTCCCGGCGCTCATCCATCTCGAGTTCACGCAGACGATTGCCCGCTTCAACCACTTCAGCCGGCTCGATAAATACGGTTTTTCCTGTTGCGCTCTGATCATGCACAATGCCGGATATGCCACGTTTCTGTGCAGCCGAAACGGGTATCACCATTCGCCCATCACGAAGTGAGGGAGCCGCATCTTTCTCTACTATTCCTGCTTGCACCGCTCTGTCGAGCACTCTGCGCATAGCCCTCTGCATTGATCCTGAAGCGGCAGATATAGCACGTCTTACCTCGGCCAGACCGGGAGACGCATTATCTTTTACCTCACCAAACTTTCCAATACACCGGTCAATCTCACGCTCTATCTCAGGGAATTCAGGAAGAGCTGAAAACTCATCACTGAGCCATGGGAATCGTGATCTTCCTGTCTCTGAATCTTTTCTTGTAAAAAAAAGCCCCACCTGACGCATGGTGTGAAGCGTTGCTGCAAGTTTGCCAAGACGTTCGGCCGGCATGAATGAACCTGCGGCTTTTATCTCACTCAACCAGGGCACCACATCGTAGACCCTTTCGTCGGGCATATCAGCCGGAGATGATAAAAGAGTTCGCATCTCAGCTACACATTCAAGTCGTCGCCTGATTTCCTCGAAACCCGTTACAAAATCCATCTTCTCGGCTTCTTCTTTGCCGAGGCGCGTCTCACACTTCTCTATAAGCAATTGCCTCAGAGGAGCGAAACCTATCTTATTTTCAAAATCTTTTGGAAAAATCATATTATCTAAACATTCTTACAGCCTTTTACGCCGCCCACCTTCACAGCATGACGCAAGAGGCTCATAAAAACCCTAAGCCAAAGGGGTGAAACAAATCAAGCGGCGCTCCGAAACCAGGTCCGGGGCGCCGTATCATTTAAAGTGGATTCTTTCTAACGCACGATTCAAGCTTTGGCCTGGTTCTGCTCCTCAAGAATCTTTACTGCCATATCATAGATTGTTGTGTCGTCAAGAACTACGAGACCTCCGTCCGGACCCGGTTCGATATGCATGCCGACGTTTTTGCCGAACTGATAGTTAACACCGCCGAAATAGTTACGTACTGTCTGTACTGTGAGGTTCAGCTCGTCGGCTATACGATGTGTTGAACCGTCGGGCAAACTGTCTTTGAGTCTGCGAAGTTCGTTGAAGGTGATTGTCTTGCTCATAGCAGATGGTATTTTTGAGGTTATACTTA
>CAZUNU010000239.1:0-2627 GCA_964622105.1 uncultured Sangeribacter sp.
GTGACCCTCAGCTTGGGAAGCTGATGCTCTACCAACTGAGCTATTACCGCGTTTGCATAGCAAAATTAGACATTATTTGGCATATTTCCAAATTTAACCAATTTTTTTTGCTAAATTTGCGTTGTCAACTCTGCCCTCTATAATTTGAAAAGAGTGCCTTTGCAAACGTAAGCAGTTGCACTTTTGGAGGTGGAGGGTAGAGAACATATTATCCTGCGCCATGAACATGGCTTACTTTATGAACAGAAATTTTGTGATATGGCAACAGAGTATTATCTGATTATCAACGAGACCCAGAGAGGACCTTTCACTTTCGAGCAGCTCCCGTCGCAAGGGATTAATCCCGACATGCTTGTATGGCGTGCCGGTTTGCCCGACTGGACAAGAGCTGCAGAGCTTCCAGAGCTTTTTGAACTTATCAATATCACTGATCCTTATGCCCCGGGAAACAATGGTAACCGTCAGGATGTCAATGGCGAACCGGAGTATAAGCGCAGTCAGTATGGCCCGAATAATCAGGATGGAATGAACCAAGGCTACGGCCAGCGTCCCGGATATGGCCAGAATCCAGGTTACGGCCCTAATCCACAAAACGGCGGGAATCCCGACTTCAGCCGTAACCCTCAGTATGGACAGTCGCCTTTCGGCCAGAATCCGCAGTATGGTCAGCAACCGAATTACGGACAGAATCCCCAGTATGGTCGCCAGCCGAATTACGGACAGAACCCGCAGTATGGCCAGCAGCCGAATTACGGCCAGAATCCTCAGTATGGCCGTCAGCCGAACTACGGCAACGACTTCAACAATGGCAATCTGCAGCCGGTAAGAACTAACTGGCAGATGTGGGCTATCATCGCCACTATAGCCGGATTCTTCTTCTCCTGCATCGGTGGCATTTTCGGCGTGATCGGTATATTCCAGGCGAACAAAGCAAACTCACTCTACAGGGCCGGATATGATCAGCAGGGCGACCAAGCCAACAACACTGCAAAGACAATGACCATCATTGCGCTTGTGCTCAGTGTGTTGGGTATGTTCGGCACGGTATATTTCTTCAAAAATGGTGGAGTGATGTCAATAATATGACGATGAAATATTTCGCCATTATCGACGGAGAGAAGCGTGGTCCGTATACCCTTGACCAGCTTGCCGAGGCCGGGGTGCGTCCGTCCACCTACGTGTGGTGCAAGGGGATGGACGATTGGGAGAAGGCGGAGGACGTGGCAGACATCTGCCGGATGTTCAGAGGGAGACTCTACGATCTTCTCCATCCCAAGATGCAGCTTCCCGATACTCCTGTGGCGCAGCAACCACAACAGTTGTCGCCCGAAAATCTGCGCACACGCTCCCGTTTTGACCATATGCTGCAAGACACCGGTCTCCCTTCCTTAGAGGAGATCGACGCCATGCAGGATACTACCCGTCCTCCGAAGAACATGCTGTTTCCGGCAATCGTCGCTACTCTTCTTTTCTTCCCCCCGTTGGGAATATTTGCCATCTATTTCGCAGTGGCCTCTCGTAGATGCTGGAAGAAAAGCATGGAAGTAGCAGCCGACCAACAGAAGAAGAGCGGTGAAGACGAAGTTACGGCAAGCGATTGGCAACGTCTTGCCCACGAATACTGCAGGGCCGCAAAAATGTGGACCGGCATAACATTTTTTATCGGACTAATCCTATACGGTTTCCTCTTTTCGAGAATACTCTGATCCGGCAGGCGAAATATATTGTAATCCTGACGAACGAGAATCTTTTGACCCGGCATAAAGGATCCGGGATCAATTCTTTCGGTTCATATGACTCTCCCAATGAGAGAAACTGACCTACATTAATACAAGAGAGATATTACGATGCTTGAGATATGTTGCGGTGATCTCGCAAGTGTGTTGGCAGCCAAGAGCGGCGGCGCACAGAGAATAGAACTTTGCAGCGGGCTCCTGGATGGTGGACTGACTCCTTCCATGGGTCTTATAAAGGCGGCCGTGGCTACAGGCCTTCCTGAAATAAATGTGCTGGTGCGTCCGCGCCCCGGCGATTTCCTTTATACTCCTGAGGAACTGGCTCTTATGGAGAGCGATATCCGTGAATCTATCGCTGCCGGCGCCACAGGAATAGTAATTGGAGTGCTTACCCCTGACGGCGAGATCGACATGGACGCCTGCCGACGCCTCATAGATGTGGCGCGGGAAGCAGGCCGAGAGGCCGGTAGGGAAAAAGTCAACATTACATTCCACCGGGCTTTCGATGTCTCCCGCGACGCAGACAAGAGTCTTGAGGATGTGATAGCCTTAGGCTTTGATTGTCTGCTTACTTCAGGACAGGCATCCTCCGCAGTAAACGGAGCGCTCATGTTGGGCCATCTGGTGAGAAGGGCTGCCGGACGGATTGCCATCATGGCCGGTGCCGGTGTCACTCCGGCCAACGCACGCGATCTAATCGAAGTGACCGGTGTAGACTATCTTCATTCCACAGCCCGCAAGCCTATTGCGAGCAGGATGAGATTTCGCCGTCCGAGAGTGCCCATGGGAGCACCCGGTACAGATGAATACGCTCCACTTTCTACTTCGCCCGATGTTGTGGCCTCGCTTGTGGCAAAGACCCGTTGACCATAGTGAAAAAGAATTACTGAG
>CAZUNU010000240.1:0-2593 GCA_964622105.1 uncultured Sangeribacter sp.
TTTACTTCCTTTACGGACAGGTTAACAAGTTGTTCTGCAAAAGCTTTCAAATCTGCCTTTTTTGTATTGTATTTTTAATTTTTTCTTAATGTTGATTTTATTCTTTGTTGGAAAGAGTTTCCAAAATACCGTGGAGTTTGTTTCCACCGCTCTGGAGGGCACTGATAACGTTCTTAGCAGGCGATTGAAGCAATGCAACAACATCTGCGATAAGTTCGTTCTTGCTCTTTATGTTTGCAAGGATTTCCAACTGATCCTCACCTACATATACTGTTTCCTCTACAAAAGCTCCCTTCAATATGGGCAATGTCTCTTTCTTGTCACGGAACTTCTTGAGCAATTTAGCAGGTGCATTACCTGTATTGCTTAAAAGAAGCGTTGTCTCTCCATGAAGAAGATCGTAGAGTTCCGAGTAATCTACTTCACTTGCCTCAAACGCCTTCTTGAGAAGGGTGTTCTTTACGCAAAGCATCTTGATATCACCCTGGAAGCACGCGCGACGAAGTGCGCTTGTCTTCTCTGCATCAAGACCTGAAGTCTGTGTAAGGTATACACAACTGTATTCTTTCAGTGTGTTACCTATTGATTCAATTATAAGTGATTTATCTTCCTTTTTCATCTTGATTTACTGTTTGAATTTTTTATTCAACCACAGATTTGGGCTCCACTTTTACGCCGGGGCTCATTGTGCTCGAAAGATAAATGCTCTTGATATATGTTCCCTTGGCTGTTGCGGGTTTCAACTTTATAAGAGTGTTGATAAATTCCTTTGCATTGTCGCGCATGGCTTCCGGTGTGAATGAAACCTTACCGATTGATGCGTGTACAATACCGGTCTTATCAACCTTAAAGTCGATCTTACCTTGTTTAACCTCCTTGACAGCTTTCGCAACATCCATTGTCACTGTGCCGCTCTTAGGATTAGGCATCAAGCCACGGGGACCGAGGATTCGACCCAAGGGACCGAGCTTACCCATTACAGAAGGTTGGGTGATGATCACGTCTACATCGGTCCATCCTCCCTTGATTTTGTCAAGGTATTCGTCAAGACCTACATAGTCCGCTCCTGCCTCTTTGGCTGCTGCCTCTGCATCCGGTCCACACAATACAAGTACACGTACTTGCTTGCCTGTTCCATGAGGAAGAGAAACAACGCCACGAACCATTTGGTCAGCCTTACGAGGGTCTACACCGAGACGTACATCTATATCGAGTGAAGCATCAAACTTAGTAAAAGTAATCTCCTTCACCTTCTCGGCGGCCTCAGCAAGTGTGTATGTCTTGCCTGGCTCAAGCTTCGAAAGAGCTAACTTCTGATTTTTTGTCAGTTTTCCCATTTTCTAAGTGTAGGTTATTTTTAATTTAATTCAGGGAATTCGCCCTTAACTGTGATACCCATGCTTCGTGCAGTTCCTGCCACCATGCGCATCGCAGAGTCTAAAGTAAAGCAGTTCAAATCGGGCATCTTGTCTTCTGCAATAGTCTTCACCTGATCCCATGTGATTTCTGCTACCTTCTTTCGGTTCGGTTGTGCAGAACCACTCTTGATTTTGCTTACCTCTTTTAGCTGTACTGCAACCGGAGGTGTCTTTACTACAAAATCAAAGGACTTGTCAGTGTAATAGGTAATCACTACAGGGAGTACCTTACCTGCCTTATCCTGGGTACGGGCATTGAATTGCTTGCAAAATTCCATGATGTTGATTCCCTTAGAACCCAATGCAGGTCCTACCGGGGGCGACGGATTTGCAGCGCCGCCTTTAATCTGCAATTTGATCTGTCCAGCAATTTCTTTAGCCATTGTCTGTTTGGTTTAAAATTGATTGGTTTGCGGTTTAAGATATGGTGAGCGTAACAACATCACTTCTATCTTACTCCTTTTCCACCTGAGAATATTCCAACTCAAGATCGGTGGGTCGTCCGAATATCTTGACTTCCACCTTGAGCTTCCTCTTTTCAGTGTTTATCTCTCTTACCGTTCCCTGGAAACCATTGAAAGGACCGTAGATAACCTTTACAGGCTCACCGATCATAAACTCAATCATTTCCTCCTCTGCCGGTTCGAGCACTTTATCTGCAACTCCAAGCATTCGCATCACTTCCTCTTCTTGCAGAGCCTCAGGTTTTGAATCCTTCGCACGTCCACGCAAAAAGTCAATGACATTTGTGGTATTCCGAAGCTCATAAATCACTTCTCCGGTTAAAGCTGCCTGTATAAAGACATAACCCGAATAAAGTGTGCGCTCCTTGACTACCTTCTTGCCATTGCGTGTTGTTAAAACTTTCTCTGTTGGTATCAATACTTGAAAGAGATTCTTCCCCAAATCCGTATTCTTGATTTGAGCATCAAGCACCTCCTTTACCTTTGCCTCCTTTCCGGAAATGGCACGCAAAACATACCACTTTTTTGAAACTTCAGCCATTGATATCCGCTTTAAAAGATTTAGAAACTAATGCTGTATATAAGTTGCATCAGAAGATCAAATAACTTATCAACAACCATAATAAAAACTGCCAGTATGATGGAAGCTATCAGTACCAGCACCGAGCTATTGATCAATTGTTTCTGAGTTGGCCAAGAAACCTTATAAAC
>CAZUNU010000241.1:0-2560 GCA_964622105.1 uncultured Sangeribacter sp.
CGGGCGCAAGCCGGAGGCTTACGATCCCGGCAGGGAGGGCACCGGCAGGGTTATGTGCAAGAGGGCACGGGCAGGGTTATTTGAATGAGGACACGGGCGCAAGCCGGAGGCTTACGATCCCAGCAGGGAGAGTTAAGCGGTTTTTTTCGGAGAATGAGTCTTTTTCGAGAAATGAGGTTTTTTCGGAGAATGAGGTTTTTTTTCAGGGAATGAGTTTTTTTGGGAAATGAGCGGTTTTTGCAAATCTTGAACACTTTATCATTATTTTTTGAACGCTGGGCGCGGTGTAGCAAACCGTTTTCACACTCCTTATGTTAATAATGTATAAATAGGAATCATTTACTTCTCAAAAACAACAAGATTATGAAAAAACTTTTCCTTCTATCAGCGCTCTTTCCACTCGCCGCTTTTGCACAGTCGGGTACGGAGTATTCTAACAGACAGCAGTCGGGTACGGACTATGCCAATCAGCAGCAGGCAAGTATGGGCTATGCCAATCAGCAGCAGGTGGGTACCGGCGGTTCATTCGGTGCTCAGAAGGCTACCGATAATGTGATTGTGGAGCCGGGAGATACCGTGCCGCTCTACGACGTGCTCCATCAGAACGCGCCTCACTTCATGAATATCCCTGACGTACCGCGTTTTGCGCTTCTCGGCAAGGAGCACAAGTTCTATATGGGTATCGGTGCCAACGTCAAGGCCATCGGAGTTTATGATGCGGGCAACCCTATCGCCGATCCCAACAGCTTCATAACCTCCCAGATACCAATGACCATTGCTCGGGGCAACGGTGCAAAATTCGCTCTCAGTGCTCAGCAGAGTAACTTCTATATCAACGTCGTGGCTCTCCCGGGCACAAAGAACCAGCTCGGTGCATACGTCGACATCGCCTTCACAGGGCATAACTACGACCCGGTGCTCAACCATGCCTATCTGAAATACCGCGACATCACGGCCGGTTACACCTTCTCCATATTCTCTGATAAGTCGGCCGCCCCTACCACAATCGACTGGCAGGGTGTGAACGCTTTCACCGGAGCCAAGATGGGAATGGTGGCTTACGAACCACGCTTCGGCAAGCATAAGGAATGGCGTGTGGGTGTGGCCCTCGACATGCCAAACATATCCATCACAAATGCCACCCACACCGCGGAGGTAAACCAGCGAGTGCCGAATATACCTTTTTATATACAGCGTTACTGGGCCGACGGTCACGGTTGGCTCCGACTCTCGGGCCTTATCCGCAATCTTTATTACCGCGACCTGAATGCCGATAAGAACGTCGACAAGATAGGCTGGGCTATCAAGGCGAGCGGTAAGACGCCTGTATACGGCGGTCTCACTGCTCTCTATCAGGCCAACTACGGAAAGGGCGCGGCCAGCTATATCCAGGATCTCGGCGGTCTCGGCATGGATCTTATGCCGGATCCGAAAAATCCCGGTGAACTGAAAGCCGTGCCGGTATGGTCAGGTTATCTCGGCCTGCAATACGACTTTAACCCGCGCATCTCCTCAACCGTGGCTTACGGACATGTACGCACCTATGCAAGCGATTACGCTGACTCGGCCACAAGCTGGGACGCCGGTTACAAGTATGCTCAGTACGTGGTGGCCAACGTGTTCTGGAACGTCAACAGCATCGTACAGACAGGCGTGGAATACCTTTACGGACGCCGCGTGAACTACGGGGGCGCACAGGCTCACGACAACCGCGTGGAGCTCCAGATCCAGGTCAGCTTCTGACGGCGGCCAAATATCTCCTGAAAAATGCAGTCTGTGTCTTCCGCTCAACGGGAGACACAGACTCATGTTTGCAAAAAAATGATTATATTTGCAGAAAATTACTCTTTTTAAATAAATATGAAGAATTTATTAGCCATTATATCTCTTGTTATCATGCTTACGGCTCCCTCTTGCAAAAGCTCGTCGGGCGTTGCCGACGGAAGCGGCTCCGTAGCCTATTTCGAGAAAGCGGTGGTGATAGGTATGCCCAAGTCGGATTCCAAGGAATTGGCGACATCTGAAACCAAGACGCTACCGAAGTCGGATTCGAAGCCGCGCAACATCGCGGTCTCGGGCCCTGTGAGCTTGCTTCCGAAAGCCACGGCTTTCCGCATGAGCGGCGACTATGCCAACAATGTGGCAATCACCCTTGACTCACAAGGCAACCTCACTTACTTCCCGGCTCCTTCCGACATCTCACCGGCTTCCGCTCCTGTGGCTTTGGCCGAAGGATGGTGGCTCAACCGTCAGGGCATCGGCATCAACTCCGTGTTTACTAAATATACGTTTGATGAATACGCCGCGCTTCCGACGGTGCCTACCGTAGCTGAGCTCAAAGCGGCCATCATTCCGGGCGCAAGAGTGACGGAGGTAGTGCAGTTGCCCTTTACAATCGGCGAGGCCGCGGATAATATTCCGGCCATCAACGAGTTTATAGTGAATAGTTTATAGTTTATAGTTTATAGGTAATTGAATATGTCAGTAAAAACAACACCGGTGCTTCTGCTGACCGTCTATCTCGGCAGAGGAAAGACCACTCTCCTCAACAGAATACTCA
>CAZUNU010000242.1:0-2536 GCA_964622105.1 uncultured Sangeribacter sp.
CTCTAAAAGCCCTAAAGACACGTATTGGATCGGTGGCGTCGAGTGAGAAAATCACCGGTGCCATGAAGATGATCTCATCAGCCAAGGTTCATAAGACAGAGCAGGAACTCAAGAAACTTCTGCCGTTCAAAGACCAGGTGAAGTCGATCATGGGTCACTTGCTGGATACCGACATGGATTTCAACTCTCCACTCATCAATGAGAGAGAGGTGAAACGAGTGGGAGTAGTGCTCTATGGTACCGACGATGGACTCTGCGGTGCCTACAACATGAATATCTTCAAGCGTTTTCTGATTGAAAAGGCTCATCTCAGAGAGCAATTCGGCCAGAACGTTGAGATAACTGTCATTCCCGTCGGGAAGAAAGTGGCCAAGGCATGCCTTAAGCTCCGTGAGCCGAATCTCAGGGCAATGGTTGTGCCGGGCGTTGACTCCAAGATGGACGGCAAGACGGTGAATGAATTCACCCATGGCCTGCGTAAAGATTTCGAGACCGGCATCTACGACCAGGTGGTGGTAGTCTACATGAAATTTATCTCAATGGGTAAGCAGGTGCCAACGGTTGACCAGCTTTATCCCGTAAGCCGTAAGGCAATTGAGGAAGAGGCTAAAGGAGCCGAAAACAACAAACTGTATATATTTGAGCCGGATGCCAACAGCATCTTCAATGAGGTGCTTCCGATGTTCGTGCTCTCCACAATGCAAGAAATCACGATAGAGAACAGAGCCTCGGAACAGGCGGCGCGCGTAATGGCCATGCAGGCTGCAAACGACAATGCCAAGAAGCTTCTTGAGAGTCTGCGTCTTGAATATAATAAACTGCGTCAGCAGGGTATCACCACCGAACTTCTTGATATCCTTGGTGGCCAGATAGGCAGATGATGATGCCTGAAATTTAGTTTGTGAATAATTCTTACAACCAATGAGTAATATAAAGGAATATTTTTCGGAAGTAGGCAAGGGTCTCAAGAGCCTTGTCACCGGAATGGCTGTGACAGGCAAGGAGTTTGTCACACCCAAAGTCACCGAGCAGTATCCGGAGAATCGGGACACTCTGAATATCGCCGACAGGTTCAGGGCAGAACTTACTCTGAAATATGACGCACAGGGTCACCACAAGTGTATCGCCTGCGGAATATGCCAGATGAACTGCCCTAACGGCACGATAGAGATCACCACAAAAATGGTGGACCTTCCCGATGGAAAGAAAAAGAGAAAGCTCGACAAGTATATGTATGACCTTGGTAGTTGTACATTCTGCATGCTTTGCGTCACAACCTGTCCGCAAGACGCTCTGGAATTCACAAATGATTTTGAGCAGGCCACATTCACAAGAGATGCGCTCATCAAGCAGCTGAACTATCGTCCGGAACCTAAGGATGATGCGGCGGCTCCGGCACCTAAGCCTGCAATGGATCCGGAGAAACTTGCCAAGATCAAGGCTGAAGCCCTTGCGAAAGCTGCCAAGATCAAGGCTGAGAAGGAGGCTGCCGCGAAAGCCGCCGCTGGTGGCAACGCTGCAGATAAAGCAGCTGATCCTGCTTCAGAAAAACCTGCTGCCGCACCGGCTGAGAAACCTGCTACCGAGCCAGCTGCAGAGAAACCCGCTGCTCCTGCTCAGCCAAGCGCTACTAAAGACGAAACAAAAGAAAACTAAATTATAATGGATTCTGTAGGAAATATTATCGTGTATTTCGTGGTTGCCATCGCCATTACAGTATTTTCTGTGATGACTGTGACTACACGCAAGATTCTGCGTGCCGCGACCTACCTTCTTTTTGTACTCATAAGTACGGCAGTGATCTATTTCCAGTTGGGCTATCAGTTCTTGGGTGCCGTGCAGATTGCGGTATATGCGGGTGGCATCATGGTGCTTTTCGTATTCGCCATTCTTCTCACCCACAAACCTAACGATGCCACAGGAATAATCGATTCTCACAGAAGGAAGATCGGTGGTGCAGTAGCAGTGGCAGGAGGCATACTTTTGCTTTTCGCTCTCTTCTACATGCCCCTTCTCCATGGTATGTCGCTCACCGAATGCATAGCATCCGGCCATCAGATCACCATGAGGGAGATCGGCGAGGCTTTCACCGGAAGCGACCGATTCCAGTATCTTCTGCCATTTGAGGCTGTCAGTGTGTTGCTTCTCGCATGTATAATCGGTGGCGTTACGATTGCCCGTAAAGAATAAGGTGTTATGGATCTAAGTATGTTATGGTATCTTGTGCCCAGCGTCATCATGTTGGTCTGCGGCATTTACGGCTTCATCACCCGTAAGAATCTTATCGCTATCTTGATTTCCCTTGAGCTCATGTTGAACTCGGCCGATCTTAATTTCGTGGTTTTCAACCGCTATCTTTATCCCGGCTCGATGGATGGAATGGTGTTCACTCTCTTCTCAATCGCAATTGCGGCTGCAGAGACAGCAATTGCCATCGCCATCATCATCAATATCTACCGTTCAATCGGAAATACCGATATTACTGAAATCAACAAATTGAAATACTAAGATATGGACATTACACTTCCAATTTTAA
>CAZUNU010000243.1:0-2520 GCA_964622105.1 uncultured Sangeribacter sp.
GAGTAACTCATAGCCGATAATCGCGACAAGCGCATTTTTACTGAATTTGTACGGTGCATCGCATAGTAGAGAATGTTAAAATTCTGATATTGCTTTGATAATCGGGAGATTATCGTTATCTTTGCAGTGAGTTTCTGTTGTCAGTTTGGCAAATGCGGCTTGTAATGTATTAAGTTGCAGAAAGTTAACAACTTACAAACAGAGAAAATGTACGAACCTTGTACGAATTTGATTTATACTCTTTTGTAATTCAATAAGTTAACCACTTCTGCATCGTGAAAGGAATGGCACAGACCGTGTAAAAGAGATGTCTGAATCAAAGACTAAGAAACTCAAAGAAGTACTTGAGCAGGGATTGGCCGACTTAACTACCTGTTGTGATTATGGCAAGGAGTATATGAGAATTATTCCGGGTTATAACGGCTTTCGCACCAAACCGGCTCATATCGGTAATGCCCGTGAAGTCAATGGACTCTATCACATCTATGAACCCATTTCATATCACCCCTCGGATTGTCTTTAGAGGAATATTCAAATTCTTGTGGAATATATTTTGGGCGACCAATATGAATTAGGGCTTGAGTATCTACAGCTTCTTTAACTTCCCCCGATGCAGAAACTGCCTATCCTACTGTTGGATTCAGTAAAAAATATGGTAGGCAGACCAAATAGCCTGCCTGACCAGATGCATAATCAATGAGAGGGAGAAATCAAGGAATAAAAGACAATTATCGGGATGGTCTGGCTACTGACCAATAGGGAGACTTGCGCTTTGAAAAGGCTGCCTTGAATATGGTTCCTATCATGCTGTAGGCCGCACCCGAATAGTGCCTGGCTTTATTTGAACATACAAAGATGCATCGACCACATGAAATGCATACATCGTTGGCGGTTGTAAATGGTCGATCCTGCGGGATAGCTCCCACAGGACACTTGTCGGCGCATACTCCACAACGTTTACAGTCAGATTCATCAGCTCTCGGATGTACTGGCACACCGGAGATCTTCTTATATGGACGTTTCCCTTTGGGCAACTCCAAGGCGAAAGATTCCACTTCAGCTTCGATTGCTTTACTACATTCCTTACCAAACTCTCGTAGTTGGAGTATATCGGAATTGTCAGGTCGAGAAGTGCCTACTTTTGGAAAAATCGAGTGCTGGCCTATAAAGGCACCTTGACCGATAATACTGAAAGATTTGGCTCTGAAGATGTCTGTCAGTTCCAGAAGTGCATCATCGTAATCTAGATTACCATAAACCACCATTGCGATTGCGCGGGCATTCCTGCCATTGAGCCGTTGCAATGCATTACTGACCTGCAATGGCAACCTGCCGCCATATACCGGAGACGCAATTATTACAACGTCGTTTTCTGTAAATTTGGGTATCCTCACATCAAAATTGTCGGCAAGGTTAATTGCCATAGACAATTCTTTGCCAAATCCTTCAGCAACCGCCTCAACGCATTTGCGGGTAGTGTCAGTTGCACTGAAATATATAGCTGCCAGTTTAGTCTCGTCTGTTTTCATTACAGGGGTTGATCGTTAAAAGGGGAACTGGTGCTTAAGGTGCTCCTTGAATCTTTCGATATCCTCTTCGATAGTCGGATTCTTATAGACATCAGCCGAGAAGAAACTTTTCACAGGTTTGAGTCCAATATATTGAAAAGTCAGGTGTAATGGCACAAGCACATCATCTTCGCTCAGGCCTCTCATCAGACGTTCCCCTGCATTGCCAAAGCATTCCCTGGGGGCATTCGAAGTAACCGACAACATATACTTTCCTGTAAGGTTGCCTCCTGTGCCATATCCTTCCTTTGGGTTTTCTTTGTGCCTTCCGTCACCATTGCATAGCACTCCCTGACTGCCGGTTGTCAACACGTAATCGAGATATTTCTTGCAAGACCAACTTACATTAAACCATTCCATAGGCATCTGCAAAATTACAAGATCGGCTGCCAGAAACTTCTTTATTTCTTCTTCTATGCTGTATTCTTCACAAACTTTGGTTACATTGACAATACAGCCGTTTTCCTCGAAATACTTCTTTGCCAATTCCACATAAGTGGCATTAAGTTGACCTGGTGCCTGAGGATATGGTTCTACACCATTGATAATAAGAACATTTTTCATAAACAAATATTATTATAGGGTTATAGGCTTAAATCTCCTAATATTTATTCTTATTTATTTGCTGTGTATGACACGAGATAAATCCAATTATCGGGAGCTACCGGCACATTTGCCAACTCTTGGAATGTGCCTGATTTTTGATTGAATTTTTCTGTTTCGAAGAAATGGCAAATGCCGATGCCACAATCAAGTACCGAGGCCGGACTCTTCGGTACATAGTAGAAATGAACTGTATCGCCACTGACTAATGCCCTCCAAGGCTGAGAGTTGGTTGACGACGGTGCAAGTCGCAACATTTCAAGAGCCTCTCCAAATCTACCTGTCGGATCATATGGGGTTTGGAAATTCTCATTGAAGAAAAGCTTATCAAACGCCTTGCGGTTCTTGC
>CAZUNU010000244.1:0-2510 GCA_964622105.1 uncultured Sangeribacter sp.
TGGATTCCATTGCTGAAGAACCGATATTACCGATACCGATACCTGCGCCGATTGCTGCGATACCTGCGCCTACTGCTGCGCCGATTGCTGCGAGAGGAGCTACTGCTGCCAAAATCATTGATAACATAATGTGTTGTTTTTAAATGTTATTGTTAGTTATTAAATATCTTGTTATTTTTCATTCCCAATCACTTCTCCTTTACATAACGACTGATCAATGACCGGAATGAAAATCTTTATGCACTTATCTCTTTTTCATTGTCGATTATCTCAGCTTCCTTATGGAGTGCTTCATGACCATCTGTATCACTCATGGAAATGAAGATAGTAGCCAGAAGTGTGAATACATATGCCTGAATGAAACTTACAAGCACATCGATAGCAAGCATGAAGATCGAGAAAAGAACCGATACCACTGCTGAAGCACCAGCCACTGCTGCACCAAACATCGCGAAGATGAAGATTATGACAGTAAGCGTAAGCACTATCATATGGCCACCCATCATATTAGCGAAGAGACGGACACAGAGGGCTGCCGGTTTAGTAAAGATACCGAAAATCTCGATAAACTGCATGATCGGAAGCGGGAACTTAAGGAAGAGAGGCACATCGGGCCAGAAAATCTCTTTCCAATAATGCTTGGTTCCATTGACATTGACAACCACAAACACCATTACAGCCAAGACAAGCGTGATAGCAATGTTGCCTGTAAGGTTTGCGCCACCAGGGAAGATCACTATCAGACCAAGAAGGTTCATGATGAAGATGAAGAAGAAACAGGTCAAAAGGAACGACGCATATTTCTTTGCCTTGTCATGAAGAGTAGACTTGATCACACCGTCGTAGATAAACTCGATCAGCATCTCCCAGAAGCCCATTCCCTTACGTGGAGTCTTATCACCCTTGCGACGATAATATCTAACAAGGCTCATTACTATGGCTGTAACTATGATAGAAGCTATGAGAAGCGCAAGCACATTCTTTGTGATTGAGATATCATAGGGCTTGTATTCCTTATAATACTTGCCGTCAAACTTGACGTAGCCATCCACTATCTCATCATTCTGAGCATTTGCGATTTTTTCAGCCGCCTGCTCTTCTTCGGGAGTGGTAGGAAGAAGCTGAACCACCTTATCCTTGTGCTTGCTTGCTTCAGCAAGAAGGAATTGATAAGCCGGCTTGCCATCTTTCTCTATGGTCACGATCTCAGGTTCTGAAACCACATGCGCCTTTCCGGTTTCCTCATTCACGACTTTCTCGTGCTTCATAAGTCGGCCGGAAGAGAAGCAATGCCAGCTTCCGTCTTCAGCGCGAACAATCACAGGAAGAGGAATTCTGTAAGTATGGCTGAACGGCACTTCCCAACCATAACCGTCGCCAAGGTGATGGAAAAGAATCTCCTTCACCTTGATTCCGCTGCCCTCATCTTCACTTCCGGATGCTTTAGCCACATTCGGTAGCATCATGATCAGTGCGAGGAGCGCCGTGAGCAATATATTTCTTTTGTTATTCATCCCTTTAAAAATTTTATATCTGGACCCAGGATTCAATAGACGCAAACCGACACAATATTGTTGTCTACATCCACCAGGCCACCCTTGATGTCAAGCAACTCCTCATGACCGTCCGGCTTACGATACTTGATCGCACCTTTTGTAAGCACGGAAATAATAGAGGCATGGTTTTTCAAGACTGTGAAAGAGCCGAGCTGACCGGGAAGAGTCACAGATTCAGCGTCGCCCTGAAACAGTATTTCGCTTGGTGATATGATTTTCAGTGTCATTGTGTTAGTTTGTCTTTCTGAATAATTTTGAATCCTATCTGAGTTGCCGGATTGGGATTACTTTATTTTACTTCGGCAAGAAGTTTCTTACCCTTGGCAATCGCCTCGTCAATTGTGCCTACGTTGAGGAATGCCTGCTCAGGATATTCATCCACTTCACCTGAAAGGATCATCTTGAAGCCGCGTATAGTCTCTGTTAAAGGCACCATCACACCGGGAAGACCGGTGAATTGCTCCGCTACGTGGAACGGCTGAGAGAGGAAACGTTGTGCACGACGGGCGCGGGCCACAACAAGCTTGTCTTCATCAGAAAGCTCATCCACACCAAGAATGGCGATGATATCCTGAAGCTCGTTATACTTCTGAAGAAGCTGTTTCACAGCCTGTGCTGTATTATAGTGTTCCTCACCGATGATGTTCGGATCAAGAATTCGTGATGTAGAATCCAGAGGGTCAACCGCAGGATAGATACCGAGCTCGGCAATCTTACGGCTGAGCACCGTAGTGGCATCAAGGAAGCTGAAGGTGGTAGCCGGAGCCGGGTCGGTCAAGTCATCGGCCGGCACATAGATAGCCTGTACTGATGTGATACTACCCTGCTTTGTTGATGTGATTCGCTCCTGAAGAGCGCCCATCTCTGAGGCAAGAGTTGGCTGATAACCTACGGCAGAAGGCATACGGCCAAGAAGTGCTGATACCTCAGAACCTGCCTGAGTGAAACGGAAGA